>CAYZNE010000033.1:0-10422 GCA_964478955.1 uncultured Methanosarcinales archaeon | reverse complement strand
AAATAAAAGAATTAATAGAAGATAGTATAAAATTAAGATTAATGTCAGATGTTCAAATTGGAGCATTCTTAAGTGGAGGGCTTGATTCATCTTATATTAATGCAATAGCTAAAAAACATAGTGATATTCATAGTTTAACCATAGATTATAAAAGTGGCATTGATCCCAACACAGGCAAACCTAGTTTAGATCTTTATTATAGCAAATTACTGGCTAGAAAACTAAAATTAAAACACCATATAATTCCAGGAGATAAAAGTAAAAGTACAATAAAAGATATTGATTCAATAATTGATATGGCAACTTTTTCTGATGACCCCAGATATATTAGTATATACAATAACTACAGATATGCTAAAGAATTAGGATTAAAAGTAATTTTAAATGGCCAAGGTGCAGACGAATTGATGGGGGGGTATAATAATTTTAAAGGAATAACTAATATTTTTGATATACAACATACAATCAAAACATTTCCTATATTTACAGAAATATATAATTATCATGATAATATTCTAAATCAAGAAATAATTAAATATAGAGAACAAAGCCTAAAGAAACTTATTGATTTCTCAAGAACAAATGGTGTTAAACAAAATAGAATATCTTTGTTGAAAACCTTTTTAGGACGAATTCTACAAATGGAAGATAATCTTAGTATGAGTTTGGGAATAGAAACTAGAGTTCCATTTTTAGATCATAGACTAGTAGAACTAGCATTAAAAATTCCCTACAAAATGCACATTATGAACAATGGAGAAGGTAAAAAGATTATACGACAAGCTGCAAAAGGAGTTTTGCCCAGTAAAATAGTCAACAGACCTAAACAAGCATTCCCAGGAAAAGGTAATAAATTAAGAAATGAATTATATATTTTCTTCAATGATAACTATGATGAAATGATAAAATCTGATTTATTAAATCATTTGTTTAATAAAAAAGCATTTAAAAAAGAACATTTAAAGAAACTAACTGATTTCGCTTTGTTTAAAATACTTTCTATGTGGAGATGGGAGTATAAATTAAAATGTTAAACGTTTTTGCCAACAAAAGGAAACTAAATAAGTTAGAGAATTATTTAAAACATTCAAATGGTTACTGGGGTATTGCTGCTAAAAACCTTAGCAATAACAAAACATATTATCATAATGAAAATAAAACATTTGGGATTGCAAGTGTTATAAAACTTGTAATTGCAGCAACGATCTTAAGAAAAGTTGAAATGAGAGAAATATGTTTAAGTGATAAAATACAAGTCTGTAAAAAAGATAAGGTCATAGGAACAGGCGTTTTAAAATTTCTAAAAAACCTTGATAAAATTACCTTATATGATACAATGTTTTTAATGATTGCCTATAGCGATAATACTGCAACAAATATGTGTCTCAAAATTGTCACAAAAAAAGAAGTAAATTTATTTTTAAAAGCAAATTATCTCTATGATACTTCTTTGAAAGAAAAGTTAATTAGCAAACAAATGATTAGAGATATTATAACTAAAAAAAAGAAACATATTTTTGGAAGCTCTACACCAAAAGATATTTTATTATTTTTAGAAAGGTTACACAAAACGACCTTATTAGATAAAAGATCATGTAAGATCTTATTAAATATGATGGCTAATCAACAGATAGATTACAGATTTTCAAGATATTTATATTTTAATGAAAACCTGCTTATAGGCTCTAAAACAGGCGAAATAACTTATCCAAAGATTCTATGTAATGTAGGATTTATTATTAATAATGGTGAAAAAATAATTATATCTATATTTGTGAAAGATATAAAGATAAAAAAAATGTCCCATTTTCATTTAGACCACCCAATCTCAAAAAACATTGGAGTAGCAGTCAAAGATTTATTTTTTTATTTATCTAATTAAGTTTTAAAAATTATAACTGCTAATTAAACAATAATTGCACCTTTGTCAATAATAACAACTTTGACTTTTTGATCTTCTTTTGCATTATCTATGGGATTAAGAACTTTAACTGGCTGATAATTTTCTGGGTGCAGAACTTCCTGCTGAGGTCTTAACCTTATTATTGTTGTTTCAGAAACTTTTAATTTTTTTGCCTGATCAGAATCTTTTTCTTTTAATTTTTTGAATTGCTTATATGTAAAAACAACTTTTTTATTAGTTAATAGATTTCTTGCAGTAATACTTTTTCCAAACCGTTTAATAATAATATATTTCTTATTGAAAAAATAAACATCATTTATCTGAAACTCTGGTAATTCTAAGAGAAGATTTAATCTATAAATCTCTTTTCCTGTCTGATGATTATGAGAAAATAATTTTACATTTAAAGTATAAAGTCCACCTGCTTTTTCAATTATTCTTTGAGCTAGTTTAGGCATTGCTCTTTTATTTGTCATATAATAATCAATACCCTTTGAGTGGTTAACAACCTTATTCACATTGTTTCCATGAGTTGCTTCTCTTGATAATTCTTTACTAATAACTTTTTCTGCACTCTGAGAAATATTTCTTATCTGCATTATCCCTTCAAAATATTGAGTTCCTTTTTTTGCACAAACAGGGCAATAAGTTACTTCAATCTCAAATGGAACTTCATGAACAGCATCATCCTGAATAACTTCAGCAGTAAGAGATTTTTTAATGCCTGGTTTTAATTCTGGTATTTCACCAAAAAGATTAACTTGAACATTTTTTTGCTTAACTTTAGATTTAATTTCTTTGATTATTAATGCTTTAATATCTTTTGTTTTTTTCCAAGAGCCATGAGTAAATATTTTTTGACAAACACAACATATTTTTACATTTGATAATTTATAATCTAAAACATGAGGTTTACAATCTGCACAAAACACTCCTTTCTCAATACTCTTTCCGCACTTAGGACAGAATCTTGCCATATTTATGTTGTTATTCCTAATTAATTATAATAATTTCTTTAATTTTCTAACTAAAGATTTAATAGAAACTTTTGTTGTATCAATAACCAACTCATCCTTCATCTTTATACTTTTTATTTTATTAACTAACTTGTCATAAAGTTTATTGCTGAGAAAATTCTTTCTTATTTTCATTCTTTTTCTAGCAACTTTTCTATCTACTGTAAAAAGAACATTAATAATCTTATAATTATGTCTTTTAGCTAAATTTATTATTTTTTTTATTTGAAAGGGATCACCCTTATCAATTGGTGCCAAAGCACCTTCTAAAATAATATTCTTTTTGTATTTCATGCAATTACGTATACAATCAAGAACAGTCTTAAATATTATTTTGTGTTCTTTTGCAGCATAATCTTTATACCTGATCAAACGAAAATGAAAGAAGTCATACTCTAATAATGCAAATCTGCATTCTTTTGCTAATTGCCTTGAAATTGTGGTTTTTCCACTACAACTATAACCTCTTATTATTAGAAATTTTGGCATATCTCATTACTATACTTAGAACTTTATAAAGTTTACACTTCATTAATAATTTCTAACAACTCATCTAAATCTTTAACCCTAGATAGAGCATTTCTTATTTTTGTAGAACCAGGAATACCTCTAGTAAAGTTTTGTGCATGAACTTTTATTTGATTAAAGTTTATGTTTAATTGTTTTGCAAGATCAATATAATCAATAAGAGCATCAATCTTCATTGTTGTTGATAATTTTATCTTTTTCTTATCAATAATCTCTTTAAAAATAAAAGGATTACCAAATGATGCCCTACCAATCATAAAATAATCTGCATCTGTTTCTTGTTTACATTTAAGATAAGAATCATAATCTTTAATATCACCATTAGCACAGATAGGAATACTTACTGCATCTTTGACTTTTTTTATTACAGACCAGTCTGCTTTTCCAGTATAACCTTGCTTTTGAGTTCTTGCATGAACAGTAATTAAAGATGCACCTGCACTCTCGCAAATCTTTGCAATTTCAACTGCATTTATCTTCTTAGAAGAAATTCCAGATCTTATCTTACAATAAACTGGCCTGTTTGCAACAGAAACAACTGCTTCAACAATTTGTTTTATTTTATTTGGCCTCTGCATTAGTGCAGAACCTGAACCCTGCTTAATTATTTTTGAAGCAGGGCAACCAAAATTCAAATCAATAGCTGCAAACTTGAAATTATTCTTTTTTTCAAATTCTTGTAGAACTTTTATTGCTTTTACAAATGTTTCTGGGTCTTGACCAAATAGCTGCACTCCAGCATGTTCCCCAGGAAAAGATTGCAATAATTTTAATGTTGCCTTATTTCTTCTTGAAAGAGCATTAACTGAAATCATTTCTGTGAAAGTTAGGGTGGCACCATAATTTTGACATAATTTTCTAAATGCAGCATCTGTAAAACCAGCCATGGGTGCAAGGAATATGTTGTTTTTTAGGTTCATGTTCTTAGTGAAGTAAATGATGTTTATAAAATAACTGGCCTTTTAGTTCTTTTTACCACTTATTAGTGATTAATAATAAAAAACTTTATAAATATTGAAATCTACTTAATCATATCACATTAAAATTGAGGTAAAAAAATGAGTCCAAATAATAAACGTATAGGAATACATAAAGTATTAGCAAACTTAAAAGAAACAGGAGAGTTCTGTGTTGTAACTGTAAAAAACACTGCAGATTATGGTAAAAATAAATATATGGGAGAAAGATATGTTGGTAATGTTTCTGAATTAGGCGATAAAACTGTTACATTAAATCCTTGTATGAAACTTTCAGGCAAGGTAATAACAAAAGATTATGCTATAAATAATTTATTAGGATTACCAATTGGGGGATCTGAAAAACTTGAAAAAACATTCTTAATAGATGATATTGAATTACCAGCTTACACAGGATGTATTAATAAGGAATAGTTGAAATCTAAAACTGCTTAACTTTTTCTTTTTTATTATTAATATGTTTCTTAAAAATTATGTTTTAAGTTTGTTACCACTATTAAATAAAAACAATAACAAGATTTATAAATAAGAATTACATCCTAAAAATTAAAATGATATACCCAAATCAAAAAAATACAATAGTAATTACTGGTAATAATATAGGACAAATCTCAACAGAGCTTTATTATTATTTTATTGATAAAGAACCTACTGCAAAGAGAGCAAATTTTAATTATAAAAGACCTAAAAAAGATATAGATCCAGGAAAAAGTGGAATACTAAATATTATTGAAGAATTTAATGAAGATAAAAACTTAACACCAGACGTTATACAAGAAATGATAATAAAAAATAAACAAGAGGGATTTTATTTTAATGATATTCCTAGAAGTTCAGAATTAGAATCATCTATAATACCTATTCAATATCCACTAAACATTAAACTAATTAATAACAATGATAAAGAAGCAAAGGGGTTTTATAAAGTAGGAAAAATCTCAAATGGTACAGACCTTTGGGGAGGATTTCATTATAACAGAGCAATAATGAAAAGAAAATTTCTAAAAACATTACTTGGCAAGTTCTTAAGAAAAACTCTTCCAAAAAAAGTTAAAACAGGTCTTGAAAAAATTGCTGAAAACTGCCAAGAAAGAATAACTACTATAGAAAAAGAACCACTTTATATTATTGTTAAATATAAAACAGATGAAGATTTATTAATAGCACAATAATATTTTTTCTTTTTTATTATTAATTCTTAGAATAGAATATATTCAAATCCACTAAATCTAAATCCAACCAAGAAATAACAAATATAGCGGAGAGTGGATTTGAACCACTGACCTGAGGGTTATGAGCCCTCCGGGCACTCCTGACTGCCCCACTCCGCTGTACTTTAAGTTGGTGTGGCAGTTTCTTTATAAATGTTGTTGCAACCCATTTGTAACTACTCTACAGTAATTAAAAATAGAAAAGTTTATAAATAATAAGCATCTACATAAGTGTATGAAAGGGAAAACATTAATTTTAGATGGATTAATTTTAATCTTCATATTTGCATTAGGTGCAATAGCTAGTAATATATATAGTTCAAATCTAGATATGCCTTTTGGGCATTCAGAAGATGTTACTTCTCCAAGCGATTGGATAGATGAATCACAAGTTAATGTTTATCAAGACAAAGTTATCTTAAACATCAAAAACCCAAGATGGGTTGGATTTACAAATACTAATTCAATGGATCCTATTTTTGATGTTGAAGCAAATGTTATTGAAATAATTCCAGAAAGTTTAGATGATATAAATGTAGGAGATATAATTTCTTTTAAAGTAGGTACCCGAACATATATTCATAGAGTTGTTGCAAAAGGTTATGATGATCAAGGAATCTACTTCATAACAAAAGGAGATAACAACCCAGATACAGATCCGATTATTACAAGATCAATAGAAGGAGTTGTAGTTGGGATTGTTTATTAAAATGCTAAATATAAACTCTGAAAAATTTATGCAAACAAATATATATAATTTTATCAATAATACAAATAAGATACTATCTGATTTTCTTAAAGAAAAAGTTAATATTTTTGACAAAACACAGAGCAAATTTCTTTTTAACTTCACAGATAATGGAACTGAAGAATTAAAAAAACGAATAGAATTAATATTAAAAAACAGAACGCCTTATTATATAACAGAAGAGTTCCCCCAAGACACTTTTAAAGATTTTCAGAAAGGAGATATATGGGCATCTAAAAGCTACACCCAATATTGGTTATTTCATGATTTTGAGAGATATGGAAATATCTTTTCAATATTTGATCAAAATGCATATCTTGAAACCCAATATCAGTATAAATTAAAAAAAGAATATAATCAAAAAGAGGCACTATTAGGGATTATTTTGATTAACAATCCAAAAAACATAAGATTACTAGATATAAAAGAACATTTTAATGTAGATTACTGAGTAACACAACTAATATGATGTTCTTTTGAAACTTTAATTATTTTGTCAGCATAACTTTCTAACTTATTTTCATGACTTACAAGTATTATCTGTTCAGATTTTATCTGCATAAGAACATCTCTCAACTTATCGAGCTGATTAGAAGAAAATCCATCAGTTGGCTCATCAAGAATAAGCAAACCTTTAGTTCTAATTGTTGAAACAAAATCATTAATGACCTTATTCAATGCCAATCTGTATGCAAGAGCAACACTTGTTTTTTCACCGCCAGAAAGATTCTGGATAAAATTTTCATAACCATTCTGTTCAATAATCGGAGTGAATGAGTCATCTAATCTTACAGAAAGATTCTCATCTTCAATTAACATTCCAAACCATTCTTTAAAGTATTCATTAAATTCTTTTAAGATACTATTAAGAACATATCTCTCCATTGTTTGCATAAGTTTCAAGAAAAATGAATCTAGCCAATTCCTGAGAGTTGTTTGCTTAACAATATTTTCAAGTATAATTTTTTTCTCATCAAGTTCTTTTTTCACAGAGACAATTAATTCTTGCTTCATCTCAAACTCTTTTTTATGAGATGCAGCAGAAACTTCCAAATTCTTAAGTTCTTCTTGTTTTTCTTTGAAAAGTTTTTCCTTATCATCATAAACATTCATTAAATTTGTATCTAAGTCTGCAGAGAATTTTACAAGACGTTGTTTTTCTATAACTAAGTTTTCATTAATCTTTTTTATGCTTGATTCAAAATCAGTTCTCATACTCAAACGCTCGCTATAAGTTGCAATCTTTAATTTATCCATCTTAGCGCCACTAATTGATTCTTGAAATTCTTTGATTTTAATATCTGCAACGTCAATTTTTTCATCAAACTTAGGAATTATCAGAGAAAGCTTATTTAGTTTATCCTGAATATTATCGATTTTTTCTTTTTCTTGATCTTTGATAGAAATTTTGTGTTCTTCAAGAACTTCTTGTTTACAAGTTGGACATGTTTCGAGTGCAGAAATCTTATCAATCATGTTGTTTGTCTCTTTTAACCTTGAATCAAGAACTGCTTTTTTATTTAGATAATCCTGCTTTTTATCAGAAATCTCTTTTTTGCTTTCCTCAAAACTATTTAATCTCTTAGTTAGGATTTCAATATCAGGAATGTCAAGATTTGGCTTTTGTTTTATTTTTTCTTCAATATCACTTATTTGTTTAAGAATAGAAATTTTTTGTGAATTAAGAGAAGAAATCTTTGTATTACATATAACAATTTTCTGCCTCAGAGTATTCTGTTCCAATATTTTCTCTTTCAGTTTATTTATTTCTGCATTCAGGACTCTCACTTCTCCATCTTTGGCAGTTATCTTTTTTGATAAATCTTCAATCTTTTCAGAGAGCACAACTTTCTCTTTTTCTATTTCTTCAATTTTTAGGTGAAGTTTATTTACATCTTCAGTTTTTGCCTTGTCTTCTCTAATCCTTGCATTTAGCTCTTTCAAATAAATTGAGAGATTATTTCTTATAACTTTATACTTATCAATGTCAAAAATTTTCCTTATTGTTTCAAGTCTAGAGTCAGAACTCTCAAAGAGAATTAGTTTCATATCTTCTTGAGGAGTATAAACAGTATAACGATAAATAATTGCAGGACTCTTGCTAACAAATTCAGAAGGATAACCCAGCAACTCAACAAGTCTTGCCCTAAGTTCTTGTGGAGTCAAAGTTTCTTCAACACCATCAACAACTAAAGTTCCTGGCTCTTGCTTAATAGTTGTTCCTGATTTTACAAGCAATCGTTTGATAATAATATTTTTATTATTTAAATTGAAATCAACCAAAACACTTCCATGATTAGATCCATGTCTTAAAAGAGAATCACTACTGACCTTTCCTTTTACAAGACCGAAGAGCGCAAATTCTATGGCAATCAAAGTAGTTGTTTTACCAGAGCCAATATCCCCGCTTAATAGAGTTATTCCACTATCAAAAACAACTTCTTCACTCTTATAAGACCTTATATTCTCAAGAATTATCTTGTTTATCTTCATTGAGAATTATTAGCTATAAATATATTATAAATGTTGCTATAACCTGTACAGTGTGTAAAAATGCTATTTCATAGAATATAACACCCCACTTCGCAGGGCAACATATTCTATAATATCTGACCTGCCACCATTGCCGTGCAATGTTGCCATTGGTGGTACAGACGCATTTTTAGAGCATTAATAAGCTAATTAACGAAAACATTTAAAAAGCACAAAATAAAATATTGAGAATATTAACTATTTTATTAGTTTTTAAAAGGGGGAGAATTTAATGAGGGATAGTTTAGTTGCTCCAAGCACACCAAATAAAACAGAACCAAGTAATCCTATTTCTGAGAAAAAGCCCAAAAAAAGCTTTCTTGGTAAATTATTTGCAAAAAAAGCCGAAAAAGTAAAAGAAAACAAAAAAGACCCTATAATTCCAATAAAAAAACCAGAACCAACAAAAGAGAAATTTCTAGAACAGATTGAGAAAGAACATTTTGATAAACCAAAACAAGACTTGCACGCACTAGATCATTTAAACCAAATTGATTCAGAATTGCAAATAGATAATGTTCCTAAAGAAATAAAACAAGAACCCATTTACTCAAGCAAAGAGCCTAAACATAGTTCTCTAGAAAGTATTGAAGAAGTTTCATTTGGCTCAAATTCTGAAAAAGAAAAAGATGATTCATTTAATATTAATCAATTACGTAAGGCAATAGGAGTAATAAAAACTAAATCTGAAAAAGAAATGAAAATTGAGTCATTTAGAAATGCTCTATCAAATGAAATAAAAGAAGAAGGAGAAATTGTTACAAATCTAAATCTAGAAGAAAAGCTCGGCGTAAAATTAGACGGGACTCCAACAGAACTAGCTGAACACCTAAACATGGGAATCACCATGGATTCAGAAACTCCTAAAGAAAATAGTTTTATATTATCAGATGGAAGAAGGTTGAGATCACTAAGAGACTTAAGAAATGCATTAGAAGATATGAGTGATAGCATATTCAGTAATCATGTTTATGGAAGAAAAAATGATTTCGCTAATTGGATTAAAAAAATATTCAATGAGTTAGAGCTTGCAAAGATTGTAAGAAAATGTAAAAGTATTGAAGTATTATTATCAATGTTAGTTACACTCGAAAAAAAAGAAATTCGAGAATTAATCAAGATGAAAGAAAAGGAAATCTTACTTGAACACAAAGAGTCATTAAAAGATTTAACATTTAGCAATGAAGAAAGAAAAGAGTTAAAGAAAGAAAGAGAACTTCTTGAAGAAGATCAAGCAACAATTGAAAAGTTAAGAAAAGAATTTAACGATAAATTAAAAGTGTTAGAATCAAGAGAGTTTGAAGTTAGTAAAGAATCTCAACAAGCAAAACTTGATCTTGAAATGGAAAAAGAAAAAGAGAGCAAGCTTAAAGAACAAAAACAAGGTTATCTTGAACTAATAAAATCAGAATCAGGATCATTAAATAAGCTTAGAGATGAAATATTAACTGAAACTGAAAATCACCAACAAAATCTTAACCAAGAATTCTTGAATAGAAAAAAACAA
>CAYZNE010000032.1:0-10559 GCA_964478955.1 uncultured Methanosarcinales archaeon | reverse complement strand
TGTTAATTTGAAATATGAAAACATTGATTTTAATGAGAATTCAGGCATTGTTCGTCAAGGAAAAGGTAAAAAAGATAGAATATTTATAGTGTCAGAAGAGGTTCTTGATGATCTAAGAATATTCCAAACAAAACAAGGTAAAGACAGAGGGCACATATTCATAAATAATAAAAACAACCCAATATCAACTAGAACTATACAAAAAATGATTAAAAATTCAGCAAAAAAAGCTAATATTAATAAAAACATAACGCCCCATAAATTAAGACATTCCTTTGCTACACACTTATTAGAAGATGGCACGGACATTAGAATGATCCAAGAATTATTAGGCCATTCTAACCTACAAACAACACAGATATATACACATATTTCTCGAGAACAAATTAAGAAAGTTAGAAATCCTCTCGACAATTTGAAAGAATAAAAGTTGTAATAAAAAACTAAAAGTTTTAAGCACAAAAAGTTTATAGAAATATTGATTATTCTATGTATTGATTACACAATCTATTGGATATTCCATTTATTGTAGAATCAACTTATTGATTAATAGATAAGAAATTGCTTAAAAGTTTTAAGAAAAAACAAGAATAAATAAATTTCAAAAAATTAATCACTTAACTCTTTCAATAACTTCTGCACTAATTTACCATCAGCTTTTCCACGCAGTTCTGCCATGCATAAACCCATCAAAGCCTTTGAGGGTGCGCCTTTATTCTTAGCAATTATCTTCTCTACAATCGCCTTTATTTCACCCATAGAAAGAGATTTAAACTTTGAATAATCAACCTTTTCTCCTCTAGCCAAAGAAACCAATATATCAAAAGAATTGTCCTTATTTATCTTACCTGAATTTAGTTTAGATAGTATTTCATCATAAAAATTTAAAACATTGACGTCAATATTGTGCTTTTTCTTTATCTCTTTAGGATAATCAAGTAAGAACTCTGCAAGAAATTTGGGTTTTAGATTAATGAATTTAGTAGAAACTTCGTCGATATTAACACCAATCTTTAACAATTGTTTTATATCAGATTCTCTGATCTTGAATTTAGATTTTAATTCATTAATTTGATCAGTTAACAATATTATTTCTGGTAAAGAATCTAATAACTCACTAGTTAAGGCAACGATCGGAACATCTGTCTCAGGATACATTCTCGCTGATCCAGAAATTGGTCTCAAATATGATGTTGTTGCATCAGGAAGTGCCTGTCTAACATCCATAGTTAAATTGAGATCAGATAAAAAGCTCTTAACCTCATTTATTGCAGTTAAAGCCTTATCCTTTTGCTCTGCAATCAAAATAAATCCATCAGTCTCCCCACATGTAAGTTTTAACTTAATTGATTCAACTTCTCTTGTGGTTATTCCATAATTAGGAAGTTCATCAGAATGAAAAAGACCCTTAACCCCAAGCACTTTTACTCGACCTGCAATATCTGTTCCAAATCTTCTTCCTGGTTGAATCTCAAGACCAAGAAAGCCTGCAAAATTGTTTAATTTAAGAGCATAAATAACCCCTTTATTGTCCAATGCTGTGCAAAGTATTTTTGATTTTGTTTCTTTTAATATAGTTGTAAGCTCAATTGGATCACCGACAGTAGCGTGCCTTTCTTTTAATTCATCATAGATTTTTATTAAATTTTCTTGACGCATAACTTCATAAGTTACTAAATTAGGTATTAATTCTAATTGTTGAGCACCTTTTATCTCGACACGCACACCATTCTTGATTGAAACATTAACATCCTGTCTTATTGTTCCAATACCTCTCTTAACTTTTCCTGTGCTCCTTAAAACCATCCCAATAAATTCTGCAACTTCTTTAGCCTGTTTAGGAGTTTTTATATCAGGATCTGTTGCTAACTCAATTAAAGGAGTCCCTAATCTTGAAAGATCATAAACAACAACAGGATTACCTGAATCAGAAACATAATTTCTTATTTTTTTACAGGCATCTTCCTCAAGACAAACCGATTGAATACCAACATTTTTCTCCTCTAAAACACCATTTACTGCAACAAGAGACGTTCTTTGAAAACCGGTTGTATTTGAACCATCCAAGACAATTTTCCTCATAAAATTCACACTATCCAAAATTTTCATGTTAAAAAAACTAGCAACTTCTAAGGTTACAAGTAACGCATCTCGATTTATTTCATGAGGAGGTTCTTCATCAAGCTCGACGAGACAACAAGAATCATTAAAACCATAATACTGATTTCTTCTTAATTTCTTAGATTCAAAACTTGCTGCAACATCAATATCTCCTGTTTCACTTTTAGCTAAACGCAATTTTCTATTAAGAACAAAATCTGGTTTTAGATAGTCTTCATTTGAATGAAAATTAGATTCACAATCACAAAATAATTTTTGAGTATTTAATTGTTGATGAATTTCTAGACCACATTTAAGTCCTTTCTCAAAGTAGTCTATATCTTCACTTAAATTAGTAAAACTTTTTTTAGGTGTATCATAACTCATAAAATCACCACTATTCTTTTTCATAGAGATTTCGCGAAATTATTTCTCCAACAAAATTTCTTTCCCATAGTTCTTTAATCTCATCTTTAGAAAAATTTGATAATAACCATCCAAGTTTAATAAAAGCAGTCTCAGTTATTATTGATTTTGCCTCTAAAACTCCTGCTCTCTTAACCAATCGTCCATAACTATAGACGTTTAGATTTGTGCTGCCGTTAATACATTGAGTTGAAACAACAACAGGAATCTTTTTAGTAATTTCCCCCAAGGTGGTAAGTATTTTTTTGTTTTCAGCGCAAATTTTATCATTATTTTCAACAGGCAAATTACCAAGACCTGTCCCTTCAATTATTAATCCATCAAAACCAGCATAACTAGATAATTCCTCAGCAAACATGTTTGGATGTGCCCTAAGAATCCCAACTTTAATATCAGACCTAAAAAAAGTAGGTTCAAATAATGGACTAATCTCCTCTATATTCTTAATAATTGAATACTCAATCTTTCCTGAACTATAAACTTTTGCTAGTGGAAGACTGTTAATTTGCTTAAATGCATCTCTTCTACTTGCATGCAATTTTCTTAAATTTAGCCCGGAATATATACTACAAAAATCATCATTAGAAGTCGAATGCATTGATGCAAAAACCCCTGTCAAAGGTTTGTTTCTTGAAACCTGATCCGTGATAAATTTTGCTGCACAAATTAAATTCATTGATGAATCTGAACTTGGTCTGTCGCTTGATCGTTGAGAACCAACAAAAACAACAGGAATCTTTACGTTTTGTAATATAAATGATAGTGCTGCAGAAGAATAATGAAGTGTATCGGTTCCGTGTGAAATTATTATCCCTGCAATCTTTTTATCGAGAAGCTCAATAATCTTTTTAGCAAGAAGATTGTAATGTTCAAATCTAATATTTCCTGAAAGAACATTAAATAACACTGTTGTTTCAACCCTTGCAATTTTTGCTAACTCGGGTATTAATTCAATTAAATCACCTGGTTCTATCTGGGCACTAACCCCTCCAGTAGAATAATCAACCTTACTTGCAATAGTTCCACCAACATGAAGAAGCATTATTAGCGGTAAAGATTTATCTTGACTTATCTCTTTAGCTTTCTTCACTTTATCTATATGCTCTTCTAAAAGCTCTGTAGATTTGATTGTATCTAGCTTAATTGTTTGGTTATAGCCTGAATCTAATTTAATCATAATAAACTTATTATTAGTTGAAGGCACAAACAACCCCCCTAATTCTTCATCTGATTTTAATATTATCTTAATCTTATCACCGAAATTGAACTTCATTATATACCCTCCAATATCAATAAAATAGGACTGGAACCTTTATAAATTTTACTTAGAAGACTAACTTATTATAATAAATTCTGACTTATTATTCTTAAAGTAATCAAAAGCATAATCTAGTTCTGCTTTTGTACTGGAATAAATACTAAAAAGCACAGAGCCCTTTTTAACTTTCTCGCCAAGATTAACTTTAATATAAACCCCAGACCCTTTTGAAATTGGTGCTCCGGCAATCTTTGTAATCTTAGAGAAATGTTTATTATCAACATGCTTGACTTTACCTGCCTTAGTAGCAAAAATATTTTTTCTAAATTTTCCAAGCGGTGGAAGCCTCTTTTTGCCCTGAGCATGAATTATCTCGTTCATTTTATCAAGTGCAGATCCACTTTCAAGTATTATTCTGGCTAAAACTTTTCCTTTACCCCAGAAAGTTTTACCAACTAAATCAAATAACTTTCCTGCAAGAATTATGCTTTTTTCTTTAAGATCTTGCGGTGCAGTTTCATCATTTCTAAGAACTTTCATCACATCAATTGCCTCAAGAACAGGACCAAGCCCATAACCAACAGGACTTCTGCCATCAGTTAAAACAATCTTACTCTTTATTCCTGAAACATTGCATATTAATTTAAATTTTCTTTTTAATAATTTTGCCTCTTTTTTAGATGTAAATTTAGAACCTTTACCCCAAGGAATATCTATCAATAAATGAGTCGCTGAAACAGAAATTTTCTTTGAAATTATACTACTCAATAACAAACCAGAAACATCAATACATAATGGATGTTCAACTCTTATTATTTTATCATCCGCAGGTGCAAGATTTAAAGCACCACCCCAAACCATACACGCACCAACTTTATTCACAACTTTCAAAATTTCCTTCTCACCTAAAGAAACATTAGCTAAGCAAGCCATAGTATTTGCAGTACCTGAAGGACTAGTTATTGCCTTAGAACTGGTTTTAGGAACAGTCAATCCTGCTGCAGCCAATATAGGCGTAACAATCATTGTTGTTCTATTTCCTGAGACGCCACCAACACAATGTTTATCAACAATAATTTTTGATTTTGGTTTTATTATAGAGCCTGTTTTAACAATCGCATCAATAAGATGCTTAATCTCAGTTATAGTAAGATTATGTGCTGAACAAGCAGCAACAAAATAAGTAAGTTCTATGTCTGAAAGATTATCATTAACAATATCTTCAACAATAGTTCTATACTCAATTTTATTAAGCTTTCTTCCAGTAAGTTTATGTTTTATTAACTTAATTGAGCTTGGCGGTTTTGCAATTCTTATTGCTAATACCTGATTATTTTTTGCCCTAAGAAACTCTGCAGTCTCATCATAAAGCATTATCTTTCCAACAGGAACATGCCTCTCTGTATGGGCCACATCAAGAATGCAGATGGTTGATCTTTTGCCTAACTTTAATTCTATTCTATCACCTGCAAATAGATCTAATTCATTTGCATTCTTATAATTAAGAACAGCAATCTTTCTTTTACCTGTACTAATATTCGCCTTAAGAACTTTTAATTTCAAATGTTCACCTCACTTAATAATTTTATATGTCTTTTATTAAGTTTACGATTAAAATCTCTTTAAAACCGCTATTATCTTTTCAGAAGTAACCTTCCAATCAAAGAAATTTATAACTGTTTTTCGTGCAGCTTTTGAGAACACATTCCTTCTTTCAGCATCATCGATCAATAATTTTAATGATTTATATAGAGAGTAAGTATCTTTTTTATTTGTTAAAAGCCCATTTTTATCGTGTGTTAAATAATCAGGTATTAATCCTGCTTTTGTTGAAACAACAGGCAAACCGCAAGACATTGCCTCAATTAAAGACAAACAGCTTGTTTCAGTTAAACTTGGCATACAATAAATATCCATTGCTTGTAAGTAAGGGACAACTTTTTGTCTACCAGAAATTACAATAACTCCTTTTCTTAGACTAAAGTCTCTTACTTCATCCAAACCATCACCTAGAAGAATTAATTGAAGATTCTTATATTTTCTAAGTAATTGACGATAAACCCTTACAAGAACTTTTATTCCTTTTTCATATGTTAATCTTCCATGAAAACCAATAACTAATTTTTTAGGATTCAGACCAATAGATTCTTTTGCAATAGCCTTATTCTTGGCTGGGATAAATACATTCGAATCAACCCCGACAGGGATTATTTCTTTTTTAGTTTTTATACCATACCAGGATAATTTTTCAGCAATACTCTTTGAAGGAGTAATAATAAGATCACAATTATTGTAAATTCCTTTCACAGAAAACTTCACTAAAAAATTCAAAAATTTAGAAAGAAAAGGTTTGTTTACTGCACTCGGAACAAGTTCCCATTCTAAGGCATGCTTGTAAACAATTATCGGTTTTTTATATAACCGGGCATATTTTATTGCAAGAAAACCAATCATGCTGATAGTTTGCAAAAATAAAATATCTGAAGATTTCACTGCCTTTCTAATAGTACTTAATTTTGGTTTTGCAATAGGAAAATCTCCAATAGTAATTTTAGATAGGGGTATTTTAATTTGTTTAATACTGAGAGCATTATGACCAAAATCAGGTGCAAGAATTGTTACGTCAAAATTTTTCTTCAAAGAAGGCAGGATTTCTAACAAAAATCTCACAATTCCATCTATTCTGGGCGCCTGATTGTCTGTAACAACTAATAATTTCTTCATTTTTCTTTTATGAAAACCTCTGCAAATCGATACCCATATTTTAATCCATTAAAAAAAGAGTTCATATAAGTTTGAACATAAGGAATTGACATTTGCATTAAGTGCATCTGTGATTTAAATGTATTTAATGCTTTGGATTTAATTTTAAAAGTATTTGTTATGTCAACAACAAGTTTAAAACGCCCTGTTAATTCTTTTTTAACCTTAAAAAAATCCCACACAGTAAAAGTATATATTTCAACTGCAAGATCTTTACACACTGCTTTAACTAACTTATATGTATTAATATGATCCCTATTAGGTATATCTACATCCACAGAAGAATGAGTAAATATTCTGTCAATATCATATTTTTTTATTATATTAGAAATCTTCTCAGCTGCACTTGTTTTTTCTGCATCAACCTGAAAATTTCCTTCATTAAGTCCTAAAAAGAATACTTGTTTCCCACCAATAATACTATTGGCTTTCTGAGCTTCATTAACTCTTGTGGTTATAACAAATTCTCTTTGTAAATGAGGATGGCTTTTCTCACCATAAGAAAGAATTATAGTATATATAGGAATTCCTTGCTTTGCATATTTTGCAATTGTTCCTCCACAACCCAATATTTGATCATCTGAGTGTGCACATACAACGAGTACTCCTTTTGGTTCATCCATTATATTGCCTTATTAAGTATTATTTATTAATGTTATGCATAAAAAAGCAATTTCTGCTTTTTTAGCATCCTAAAAATTGCTTATCAAACCCAATTTTTATGACTTTTTAGAATAAACAATTTATGCACTAATTTAGCTAAGGAGTACGCTTCAGCATCAAAACCCTTGTTTGGTGCAAACTCAACAACATCTGAAGCTACAATGTTTTTTTCATTAAAAACCATCTCTAATGCACTAAGAACAGCATTCCAAGTTAAACCTCCTGGTTCAGGAGTTCCAGTATTTCTTATAAAACTTGAATCAAAAACATCAACATCAATAGAAACATAAACCTTCTTTTTCAATTTTGATAACTTTTCCTTAAGAATCCCAATATTAAACTCATTTGCCTTAATATAATCAATTCTATCATCTTTGTTAATCTGATTAAATTCCTCTATATCACAAGATCTTAACCCTATAACCAAAATGTTGTGATTATCCATTAATCTTCTATTAACACACCGATGATTGTTTTCTGAACAATTCCATGAATAGAAGAAATCTGCATGAGCATCAAAAACAACAATATCAAAATCTTCATCAATAGATTTAACAACCGGAATTGTGACTGAATGATCTCCACCTATGAAAACAGGAAACTTTTCATTAACATTAATCTTAGGTATTTGTTTTTTTATATTTTCAAAAGACTCTGTATTAAGAATAATTGTTTTTATCCCTTTCTCAAAAATCTCTGCTTCGTAATCGATATCAAAATATTCCAATTGATGAGATGCTTTTATTATTTCTTCAGGACCATTACTCGCGCCTTTTTCATAAGTTACATCTTTTTCCCAAGGAATATTAACAACTAAGAATTTTGAGTTTTCTCCTGCATATTCTTCTGGAAGGTTCATAAATTGTAATTTATTATTCATTTTTAAAATCCTCCACAATAATTGTTTCAACTTTTTCTAGATCACAAAACTCAGATGCAAAGTTATATGCACCTGCATTCAACAAACTTATCTTATCACCAATTTTAACTTCCTTTAGATAAACTCTATACCTAAATAAATCCATTGAGCAGGGAGTTGTTCCCTTGATAGTATATGCAACAACGGACTTATCTTTTTCAGCATCTTCTTTATTGTACTCATTCTTAACTTTTAATTTTACAGGAACAATTAATGCATCTAAATCAGTGTTATAAACTGATGCATTAACAATAATATTATTTTCATGAATTCCAATAACCTCTGTTATTAATCTTGCTCCAGGAGCAGATATTGCTCTTCCAGGTTCAACAATCATTTTAACCTGATTGGTATTCAAGAACACTTTTAGCTCAATAATTTTTTTCTTGACAGATTCTAAAACTTTAATGTTTGTATTCGCATATTCAGAAGGAATTCCCCCACCAATATTAATGATATCAACAAACTCTAATGTTTCTTTAGTCAGATCATTTTCTAATTCGTAAACCAAGTTCCATTCTGCAAGATTTTGTGTTTTTCTATGAAAATGAACACCAAGATTACCTATTTTTTTCCTAACATCTTTATTCTCACTTAGTTCTTTAATTCTTTTGTTAATAACATCAGAATACATTCCAAAAACAAAATGTTTTTCTGTTCTAATAGTATTTTCTTTTAATCTTAACCTTAATAGCAGGTTAATTCTAACACCATTATCACTGCCTTTAAGATAATCAATTAAAATATCTAAATCAGATTCATTATCAACAATAAACCACGTTATGCCTTGATTAAGTAAAGATTGGATAATTTCTGTATTCCACGCCTGAGCAAGAAACATAATTTTAGATTTATCCATAATATTCTTTAACTCATTAATAAAGTGAACACTAAACATACAATTTGTGTTCTCTTCTAAAATTTCTGTAACAAGAGGATTAGTTTTAGAACTATATGAAATAATATCTGCTAAACTTTCTAGCTCATGATATTTCTCAAGCACAACTTTCTTTGATATTTCAAATCTTGGCTTCATAATAATCCCTCATCAATCAAATCTTCTAGAGCTGCAATCATTGCAATAGGAAACATAATACTGACATCACCAATAACTGTTGCAACATCAGCCTCATCCTTAATTTTACCCCAAGACTTTGCTTCTGAAGTTGTTGCTCCACTCATGCTGCCAAATGTTTTTTGTGCAGTTGTCATAAACAAGGCATATTCTGCACCACCATTAAGTAATGTTGAAAGAATAGCATGATGTTTTGATGTTCCTCCTCCAAGAGAAATAACTGCCTTTTTATCATCTTGAGTTGTTGCAAACAGAATATTTCCAAAATCTTTTACAGTATCAACAATAAAGTCTTTGTGTTTTTGTTGAAATAAATAGAGATGAAAACCAAAACTACCATCAGTTATTGCAGGACAAAAAATAGGAACATTGTTTTTTGCAGCTTGAAACAAAATAGATTTTTCATCATTTAATGTTAAACCAATTTCTTTTAATAATTCAGAAACAGCCCACCTTTTTTGTTTTTGATACAATTTATCTAAAACAGGCAACATAAAATCTTCAAAGTTCATATAACTCTCACTTGTAATATACAAATTCCCAACTCTATTAACTCCCTGTTCATGAAGTTCAACATCATCTGCATTAAAATTGCCTATGGGAAATTTTTCACCTATGCCTTTCATTATATCTTCTTCAATCGCACCGACAGTCGTAACAATGACCTGGGCCATTTTTAACCTTATTAATTGAGCAAAAAACCCCCTAAGTCCAGAAGTAACCATATTACTTGTGAATGTAAGAAAAGTTTTAGCATTATTCTTTTTAATCTTAACAATAAGTTCTTTTGCCTTGTGCAGCTCAATGCTTTGAAAGCCAATATTTCTATAGCCTCTAACTAAATCTTGGATACTCATTCCTTGTTCCCATAAAAAATCATCAACATATTCCATTAAAATCACCTTAATAATAAATTAGAAAATAAATATGGATCAAACTATCAAAATATAGAAAATTTTAACTATTTGCTTTGATGGTATTTGATAAGCCCATAATTAAATAGAAGACCATTTTCATTTATAAATGTTTTTGAGAAATCAAAGCATAATCTTTATAAAGAAGTTAATCAAATTTACACTATAACAATAGGGGTGCTAGAAGTCATAAAATGAAAAATGATTCTTTAAAAAAAATTCTTCCGTTTCTCATAGTTGCAATAATTGCAGCAACACTGATATTTTTACCGGG
Source organism: uncultured Methanosarcinales archaeon (assembly GCA_964478955.1). Classification (GTDB taxonomy): domain Archaea; phylum Nanobdellota; class Nanobdellia; order Woesearchaeales; family CAYZNE01; genus CAYZNE01. The sequence goes on along the minus strand of CAYZNE010000032.1, from coordinate 167 downwards.
GGGTGTTAAAAATTTTATTGACAATTTTCTTTTTAGCATGAGTAATTTTCTTAATTTAGGAATATTTACTAATGAAGCATCGCAAATTCTTTTAGTAAGAGGATTATTATTAATTGTGACTTATTTCATATTTAAGTTTGTTCTGAAAAGAATAGAGCATTTCAAAA
>CAYZNE010000031.1:0-10715 GCA_964478955.1 uncultured Methanosarcinales archaeon | reverse complement strand
AGGATTTGAAAAAAAGGTTTTCTATTCCTGGTTTGATGCTCCTATTGGATATATCTCTATAACCAAAGAATGCAAAAAGGACTGGAAGAAATGGTGGTATGATGATAAAAATGTTCGTCTAGTCCAGTTCATGGGCAAAGATAATATTCCCTTTCATACAATTTTGTTCCCTAGTTTTTTGATTGGAACAAAAGAAAATTATACCATGCTACATCAAATCTCAAGCACAGAATATCTTAATTATGAAGATGTAAAATTTTCTAAAAGCAGAGGAACTGGAGTTTTTGGAGATGATGCAATGCAAACTAATATCCCTGCAGATGTATGGAGATATTATTTACTAAGCAACAGGCCTGAAACTTCTGATACAATTTTTACATGGAAAGGTTTTCAGGAAAAAACTAATAATGAACTACTTGCTAATCTTGGAAATTTTGTTAATAGAACTTTAACATTCTTATTTAGAAATTTTGATGGTGTTGTTCCTGAAAAAACTGAAGATAAAGAATCAAATAACTTAACTAATAATATTAATGAAAAACAAAAAATTGTTATTGAATCTTTAGAAAAAGTTGAACTAAGAAAGGCAATTAATGAGATTTTTGCACTATCAAAGTTAGGAAATATTTTTTTCCAATCTAGAGAGCCATGGAAACACAAAGAAGACAAAGTGAATCTTAACAATACATTGTATGCTTGTGTAGAATTAGTTAGAAAACTCGCAATTCTAATCGAACCTTATCTTCCAAATACAAGTAAAGAAATATTTTCTCAGTTAAATTTAGAACCTCAAGGATTCAACGATTTAGATAAAAGTATTAATTCAGGGCATAAAATAAATCAACCAAAAGTTTTATTCCAAAAACTTGAAGATAAACAAATTAATGATTTACATGATAAATTTTCTGGACAACAAAGTAAGGAAATAACTGCTAAGGATATTGATTTGAGAGTTGCAAAAATAACTAATGTTGAAAAACATCCTAAAGCTGACAAACTTTATATTGAAGAAATAGATTTTGGTTATGAGAAAAGAACAATTGTTTCTGGTCTTGTTGATCACTATTCTGCAGAAGAACTAGTTGGAAAAAATATTGTTGTTGTTGCAAATTTGAAACCTGCAAAACTTCGTGGTGTTGAAAGTAAAGGAATGCTTCTTGCAGCTCAGAGTAATGATAAACAAGTTGGATTAATTCTTGCACCTAATTCAAAACCTGGAGATAGGGTTTATCTTGAAGGCCAAGAACCAAAGCCTAGAAAACAAATTGATATTAATCAATTTTTTTCAGTAAAATTGCTTGCAAAAGAAAATGCAGTTTTGCATAAAGATAAGAAACTTAAGACTGATGTAGAGTTTCTGATTGTTGATAAAGGGTTGGATGGGTTTGTTGGATAATTAAATCCTGTTTTTCCAAATTTCAATAAACTTCTTTATGCTTCTGTCATATGTTGCTTCTGCATCTTTTGGGAAAAAGCATGCTGGTAGTTCATTCCAAGATTTATGATACTCTATACAGTCACAGCAAACTCCTTTCTTCTCACAGGGATATGCACAAAAAAGTTTCTTTTTTGGCATATTAAAAATCGAGCTTTTTAGAAAGCCAAGATATTTTACTCGATTTTTATTATGTACAGTTACAATTTTTTTTATTTAACTCTTTTTTGCATTCCATTATTACCAGTTAATTCTAATTTCTATTATTAAATGTTTCTTAAATATAAGCAATACCTTTTTAAATCCTCAATCCAAGTTATGTTGTGAATATAAATGGTTAGAGATTATGATGAAGAAGACCTGGCTGAAGATGAAGATTACATTAAATCTGCTCAGGAAGAATTAAAAAGAGTTGAACATCAGGTTTATGTTACTTTGAAGTATACTAGAACTGTAGATGTTTTACTTAATCTTTTAGAAAGAATGATTGGTGCCTATGATGCGCTAATTAATGCATTATTAGATCTTAAATCTGGTGATGAAGAATTATTTAAGAATCTCTCTGTCTTAGAAAAAGTTAATGAGGTTAAGAATTTATATGAAGATTCTCAAGTTGGAGAGAACCTTGATATTTATTTATTATTAAGAAAAATTGTTAAGGCAAAAAACATAACTAAGGCAAGTGAGTATAGAAGGCCGGTAAATCTATCAACAGTTATTGATGGTAATGAAGTGGTTATTGATATTGATATTGTAACCCATTATTATGCTGTAATCATGAGTTTTTACAAATATGTTGAACTTTTATATCAAAATGAAGAGCTTGGTGCTAAGTAATTAATATTTTTAGGTGAGAATGAAAAAGCTTCACAAAATTGCAATAGTTTCTGGTAAAGGAGGTGTTGGTAAAACAACCATCACTGTTAATCTAGGTCTTGCTTTATTTAATCTTGGTGCAAATGTAATACTTCTCGATGGAAACATTACAACTCCTAACTTAGGATTATACATGGGAATATTAAAAACTCCTGTTTCATTGAATGATGTTTTATCTGATAAGGCGCATATATCTGAAACTATTTTTGCACATAACTCTGGACTTGATATTGTTTCAAGTGATCTTGCTGTTGATGCAATGAATGATATTGATTTCAGAAAGATAAAAAATGTTCTTCCAGATCTTGGTGATTATGCGGATTTATTATTAGTTGATACTGCTGCAACTCTTGGTAGTGAAACACAAAGAATTTTAGAGGCTGTTGATGAAATAATTATTGTTACAAATCAAGATAAAGGTGCTTTAGCTGATGCACTTAAAACTATTGGTACTGCTAAAAGAATAGGAACTCCTGTAATAGGAATAATAATAAATAAAGTCAAGAAAAAATTAAATTATTCTCGTATAGAAGATTTTCTTGGTGTTCCAATAATTGGCATTATTAAACATGACGAAAAGTTTCCTAAATCTACAGAAGAAGGAAAAATATATTTAGAAACTTATAGGACTAGTAATATTGATAGATTTTATGAGATTGCGGGGAGATTTTTAGGACAAAGTTATTCAGTAAAATTAAAAAAAGAAAAAGATTCATTATTTCAATATATGTTAAGACAAGTTGGTTTGTTACCAAAATAGGTGTTAAAATGAAGAAAAATAAATATTTAGTATTATTTGGAGTTCTTATGATTATTATTTTATCTTATTCTGTTTTTGCAGATTTTCCTCCTGATGGGTTTCCTGGGGAAAATTGTAGGTGTAAAGAATTTTGTGAACAAGATTTTAAGTGTTATTTTGGTGTTTGTGACAATGAGACTTTAAATGCACTTAACTGCACAAACCCTGGTGAGGACGGAAAAACAATGGAGGTCGCAGAACCTTGTCCTGCATGTCCGGCGTGTAGTATTTGGGAAGATTGTTTATTTCCTGGTACTAATATTTTTAAAGACGATGATTTAATGCTAACTGATCCAGTTTGTGGTGATTATTATGATTATCTTATGGATCACGAACTTTGCAGACAAACTGTTGATTATGAAGCAAAAGATTTGCTTGGTTATTCAGTTATTAATATAGATTTACTTTTAGGGTCTGAAATTGATGAAATAGATTATTCTCTTGTTTTTGAATATGAAAATAGAGGCAGAGCGGCAACAGGTAGTTTTGAAGTTCCCCGTTGTTCTGGTATTGAAGAGGTTACTGTGATTGCAACAAAGGTTGGTTATGATGCAGATGTTCAATCATTTAACATCACCAATGATAGAATTCCCCCTCCTATTGGTAGAAATTTTACTCTTGCAGTTGGAACATGTCATGTTGATTGTACTGATTCATATAATAGATGTAACCCTAATTGTGAAGGATTTACAAATGATCAAGGGGGTATTTGTTCCTATAATCAGACAAGTATTAATGGTAAAAATATTACAAATATGTGTGCCTATAAGCCCATAGGAACAGATGTTGTTTTGCAAGTTGAGCCCCACCAATATACTGTTGTTGAATGTTGTGAAGGCGTGCCAAGAACTATTCCTCGGCCAACATATGATATAAGATTGACGACAGGAGATAATCTTGTTTCTATTCAGAAACCAGTTAAAACAACTAATGGTGAACAAGCAAAGTTAAGTATATTTTATTGGAATTAATATTATAATATGTAAGGTGATTAATTATGTTTAAACAAGAACCGCTTAGTAGCACATACATGCTCATAAGTCTTATGGGTTTTATTATTAGTGCTATAATGATTGATGTTTTGCCATCTTGGGCATTTGCATTTATGATTGTGTTTGTAGTTATGTTTATTTCTTCTGTTGTAAGCATGAGTAATGTTCCTTTTGAGTATAAGGATTTACTTGAAGAGCTAAATATCCACGATCCTATGCATTACAAAAAGAAGTGGTTAAAACCTGCTAAGAAAAAAAAACCTAGAAAACACTCAATAACAAAATGCTCAAAAAATTGATTTTTTGGCACACTAAAAATCTTTGATTTTTATCGTGGTTATTGGTGCCAAAAAACGGAAGCGTAAGAAATAGTGCAACTATTTAATTAAAATGGAAAATCATTATTCATATGAAGACGCTGAGAAGTTGAAGTCTTTAAAGTATGAAGTAAATTTGATAACAAAGGAAAAACTTGAATCTTATTTTAAGATTACTGCTGAAGCATTGGAAAAGATTAATAATTCTGAAACTGATGAAACTCGTAAAAATCAAGTTGATGATTTTCTTCTTATGGCTGTTTCTTATTACAATGATGCAAAACACTTTGCATTTGAGAAAAAGAATTTTGTTCTGGCTTTTGCTGCACTCAATTATGCTCACGCATGGCTGGATGCAGGTGCAAGAATTGGTTTGTTTAAGGTTAAGGATTCTAGACTTTTTACAATTGATGATTGAGTTATAAAAAAATTAATTAAAAATGGTTAATGATAAAGCACTGTTTGATAAAATATATTCTGAAGGAGCAGTTTGGACTGAATCTATTCCGCCTAGGGAATTGGTAAATTTAGTTGAATCTGGAAAAGTTAAACCTTGTAAAGTTCTGGATATTGGTTGTGGTGAAGGTTTTTATTCTGTCTATCTGGCTTCAAAGGGTTTTGATGTAACAGGAATTGATATTTCAGAAACCGCTATTAGAATGGCAAAAGAAAATGCAATAAAACAAAATGTAAAAATTAATTTTTTTGCTTTAGATGTTATAGATTTAGAAAAAATAAATGATAAATTTGATTTTATATTTGAATGGGCTATTCTACATCACATATTGCCTGAAAAAAGACAAAAGTATGTAGAAAATATTAAGGTGCTTTTAAATAATGGGGGAAAATATTTATCTGTTTGTTTTAATATTCAAAATTCTGATTTTGGAGCTAAGAATAAAGAAGTGAGGATAATTCCTGAAGGTGCAAAAATGCCCGCCGGAACAAAACTATATTATTCTTCTTTTGAGAAAATGAAACAATTATTTGAACAAAATTTTCATATAATTGAATCTAAATTAATTAAAATGACTGTCGGTAAAGAACATATTGGTAATTATTTCTTTGTTGAAAAATTAGAATAAAATGATTAGAGGAATTATATGACTATCTGGGATAAGCTTTTAGCTGTTAATATAAGTAATAAAAGTTTTTATCAAAAGGTTTTTTCTAATGTTGTCAATTTAGTTAAGGATAATAAATTTTCTTTTGATGCAGACTTAATTGATAAAGAAAAATATTATTCTCAAAAAAGCTAATACTTCAATCTTAAGATTGAAGATAAAGCTTTTTTGGACGACATCCTTTTAGTTGGATACCTCAACCTTTAGGTTGAGGAGGATGTCATATTGTTATTGAAAAAAATAGAATGAATAGTTATTTTATTCATATAGTTCCAAAACAAGTTTATGCTTTATTTAAGGAGATGCAAGAGAAAGCACCTAACAGTGTTCTTGGTTTTTCTGTTCTTGCAGGAAAATATAAGAGTAGAGATGTTAGGGTGAGTTGTTTTGGAATAGAATGTAGTTTATTAGGAAAATCTTTGTTTAATAAAAATAAGAAAAAAGAAAACAAAAATCAATAAAGATTTTTGGTCCTTTTTATAGAATAAAAAGAATAGGCTCTTCATTTCTTGGGGTTAGGGGTGTTAAGAATTTAGCTGAAGAGCCTTTTCTAACGTGAATGGGGGGGTGATTGTGTGTGGATTTAATATATCGAATACTAACACTTTTGTGTTGTTACCTCTTAATCCCGAGTGGACTTCTTCTGAGTTCTTGTAGCCACATTAATCCCACTCTCATCATATTTTTGTTAAATTTTTCAGAGAGTTTGTAAGTTTTCTTGAAATTGTCATAGTTGATAAGACCCATTGTTTTCATTGGTGTCAGTATTCGATCATAAAATTGTCTTTTATTGTATGATATTTTTTTTGGCTTTGATATGCCTTTTAGGCCGTGTTTTTCAGCCTTTATTGTAATCCCTTCATGCAGGGAAGTTGCAAACATTGACATTTGAGTCTTTCCGATTTCTCCTTCGTGTACCTTCATTTCTATAACTAATAATTTTGCTACTTCTACTTGTTGTGATGTAGCAAACACTATTTCATAGATATCATCAGGTAAGTTGAATTGGTCAAATAATATTACCATTTTTAGTTTAAAGTTCTCTTTTTAATATATAATAGTACAACTTATATATAAATGTTACTATTTTGTATACTGGTTTAGTAAAAGTATATATAGATTTAGTATATTAGCAACTGGTTTGGTTATTTTTATCTTTTGCTTTATGCGCCCAAAAAATTTATAAACAATTGGTTTATTCTTATGTTAAATTAAATATAATGATTAATCCGTATATACTACTTCGGTAGGAGGAGAAAAATGAACAAACAATCTATAATCAAAGCTTTAGAAGAACTAAGAAAGCTTCCAAAAAGAAAATTCTCCCAAAGTGTAGACCTTGTAATTACTCTTAAAGATCTTGATTTAAAAAAACCAACTGATACTGTTGATTTCTATATGTCTTTACCAGCAAATATCACTAAAAAGAAAAAGATTTGTGCTTTTGTTGGTGCAGAACTAGCAGATCAAGCTAATAAACACTGTGATAAAGTAATTCCCGAGCCTGAATTTGGAAAATATGATAAGAAAGCAATGAAAAAATTAGCAACTGAGTATGATTATTTTATAGCTCAAGCTAATATTATGGTTAAAGTTGCAGCTAAATTTGGTAGAATACTTGGAATTAGAGGTAAAATGCCTAATCCTAAAGCAGGATGTGTTGTTCCACCAAAGGGTAATGTTCAATCAGTAGTTGAGAGATTGCAAACACTTATTTCACTTAAGGCGAAAAAATCTCCTGTTGTTCATTCAACAATTGGAACAGAGGCTGCAAGTGATGAAGATCTTGCTAAAAACATTCTTTCTGTGGTTGATCAAGTTATTCATCATCTTCCTAAAGAAACATCCAACATAAAAGGAGTTTTCATCAAGTTTACAATGAGCAAACCTATTAAAATTGAGAAAATATAGGTGACCAAAGATGGCAGATAAATATAAATCAAAAATTGCACCAGCAAAGAAAGAAGCAGTTGTTAAGGTCAAAAAGCTTATTGAGAAATATAATGTTATTGCAGTTGTAAACATGGAAAATCTTACTGCAAGACAACTTCAAATTATGAGGGCTCAACTTAAAGATACTGTTGAAATTTTTATGACAAAAAAAAGAATTATTAGAATTGCTCTTACTGAAGAAGACTCTAAGAAAAAAGGTTTAATTCAACTTGCTGATAGAATGAAGGGAATGCCTGCACTTCTATGTTCTAATGATAACCCATTCAAATTATTTAAAATTCTGAAGAAGAATAAATCATCTGCACCAATTAAAGCAGGTCAAATTGCTCCTGCAGACATAATTGTTCCTGCAGGACCAACTGGTTTTGCGCCTGGACCAATTATTGGAGAGTTAGGTATGTGTAAGATCAAAGCAGGAATTGATGCAGGAAAAGTTGTTGTAAAAGAAGATAGTCTTGTTGCAAAAGAAGGTGAAGTTATCAAACCAAATCTTGCTGCAGTATTAACAAGACTAGGGATTGAACCAATGGAAATCGGTTTAGATCTTGTTGCAGCATATGAAAATGGTGAAATACTTGATAAATCAGTTCTTGATATTGATGAAGAAAAATATGTTGCAAGCATGAAACAGTTTGCATCAGAATGTCACAATCTTGCAATTTTTATTGCTCATCCAACTAGGGATACAATCCATCATTTGATTGCAAAAACAGCAACTGAAACAAGAGGATTAGTAAAGCATGCAAAAATAGTCAATAAAGATACTGTAAAAGAAATATTGGCTGAAGCGCATGCAGGTGTCAATAATGTTCACGCTAAGCTTCCAAACGAAGCAAAGTAATGACAAAAATAAAATAATATTTATCGGAGGATAATAAAATGGAATATGTATATGCAGCAGTGCTCTTGCATAAAGCAGAAAAAGAAATTAATGAAGCTTCAATAAAAAAAGTACTTGAAGCAGTCGGTATAAAAGTTGATGACGCTAAAGTTAAAGCTTTAATTGCAGCATTAGAAGGTGTTAATATTGAAGAAGCAATTAAAACTGTAGCAGTAGCTCCAGTGGTAGCAGCCCCAGTAGCTTCAGCAGGTGCACCAGCAGCAGACGCTCCTAAAAAAGAAGAAAAGAAAGAGGAGAAAAAGGAAGAGTCTAATGCAGCAGCAGGTCTAGGCGCTTTATTCGGATAATTCTTTTGCTTCGTTTTTTAGTGCCAATAACTTAGTTATTCAACTGTGTTGTGTTTAGTTTTGCTAAACAACCAATAGTTTTTGACTATTGTGTTAATGACCAATAATCTTGATTATTGTGTTTATTGAGCATTATTTTAATTTTTTAATTTAATAACAATCAGGTAAGTGAGAACACATGTTAAAACAGGAAGATATCAATAAAATACTTAGTGAATTTGATAATCTTAAGAAGGAGATTAAAAACAGGAAACAAGAATTAAACAGACTTAATTCTCAAAAAGAATCTTGGTTCAAGAGAAAGAAAGAAGTTTCTTCTCAAATATTTTCTAGGATAAATGAATTACGTAGCTCTAAGTCTAAGGTTGCTAATATTGATAAAGAAGTTAAAGTACTTAAAGATGAAAAAAATACTTTTTCAGGTCAAATTGGAAAATTAATTTCTGAAGTTAAAGAACTTAAACAAAAATATCAAGATGAATGTAACAAACATGGTATAACTGATAGTCCTGGTTTTATGAAGAAAAAAATTGACAAAGTTGAATTTGCTTTGGAAACTTCTGCAATTGGGTTTGAACAAGAAAAAAGACTTAATAAAGAATTGAAAAAGATGAAAAAAGTTTATGCTCAGATGTCTGAAGTAGGGAAGATTTGGGGAATTATTTCTAAAAGAGAAAAGGAAATTTCTGCTTTAAAGAATAAAAAGTTTGGCACTTTAGACAAATTAAAAGAAGATAACACTCAAAAGTATGGTTTAAATGAAAATTTTATTTCAAATTCACAAGAAATAATGGATCTTAAAAAGGTAGAATCAGGTCACCATGATAAATTTATCAAGCTTAAGGAAGAATTTAAAGAGAAAAATGAAGGTCTAAAAGAATTGCTTAAGAAAAAAGATGAGTTAATGGATACACTTGATGATAATAATGTTGTTATGAAAGATATTGCTAAGAAAGCTGAAGAAAAGATCATAAAAGAGAAATCTGCTGAAGTCAAAGAAAAAATTAAGAAAAAAGAAAAATTAACTACTGAAGATCTATTAATCTTTCAAAGTGTTGGTAAATAAAAATAAGTTTTTAAAAGCACGCTTTCTCTTACTATTATTATTGCCTCTGTAGCATAGTGGCTAATGCACCTGACTTGTAATCAGGAGATCATGGGTTCAAATCCCATCAGAGGCTTTAAAGGGACTAAGCTTTGCTTATGTTCCTTAATTTTTGTTTAGGTTTGAACTTGTTCCTGTGGTTACAAAAAATTTATTTTTTGTTAACAAATCCCATCAGAGGCTTTAAAGGAGTTAAGCTTTGCTTATGTTCCTTAATTTTTGTTTAGGTTTGTGCTCAATAATTTTTTTAAAATTATTGGCGCCTCGCTTTGCTACGGAACCTTGGTTTCAAAATATTTTAATTAAGCTAAAAAGCTAAATATATTTAAACAATTGTTCATTATCTTAAATACATGTTTAGAAAAATAAACAAATTGTAATTATTTTTTGAAGATTCTTATAGGGAAGTTTGAAAAACTCTGTTTTTCAAGCCTTCTCGGAAGATAACATTTGTCAAACCTCATTCTTAAGCGTTTTTACTGCATTAGCATTTGTAAAATTCACTTAACAATGGATTTGATAATAAATCTTTGATTTATTAGCACACAAAAATTTAAATAAATTTTTAGTGTTGCAAAATTCTCTATAGAGAACTTTGAATAATCGATATTTGTTACGTTATACCGTAACATTTATATAGTATTTGTTACATTCTACTGTAACATATGGAAATTAATAAGCTAATAGAGTGGAATTCTTGGTGGGAAAACAATCAATCAATTGATAGATTGATAGGTTTTAATAGAGAGAAGTATTCTGTGCTATTAAACTCAATAAATATTAAAGAGGTTACTATAATTACTGGAATAAGAAGGTCTGGTAAAAGCACTCTTATTTATCAGATGATTCATAATCTTTTAAAAAATAATGTGGATCCTAATCAAATATTATTGGTAAATTTAGAAGATAAAAAATTATTAGATGAT
>CAYZNE010000030.1:0-11132 GCA_964478955.1 uncultured Methanosarcinales archaeon | reverse complement strand
AAGGAATTCTAAAGAAGGGTCTTGATGCTGCTAAAAAGTTCTGTGAAAAGAATAAAGCTGAATTCAGCTTTGTAAGGGTTGATAAAAAGTAAAATGCAGCACATAATGAAATGCCCGAAATGTGCAAAATATACTCTTTCTGATAAATGTTCTGAGTGTGGTGTTGCTACAGTTAAGCCAAGGCCTGCAAAGTTCCCAGTTGATGACAAGTTTGGCTCCTACCGAAGAAAGGCTAAGGGTATGAAGAATTAGAGCCATAGTTTAATAAATAATTAAGTATTTCTAAAAGTTATGAGTTATTATTTAGAAGTTTGGATAAGAGGATATGCAAAGGATATGATGAGGCAGATTTCAAATATCCAAGAAGAATTTAATCCACATATTACTTTGGTCAGGCCTTTTACACACATAAAAACGTCTGAAAGTGAGTTGAAAACTAAAATAATTGATTTCTGTAAAGATAAAGAACCTATATTTTTTAATATAGAGGGTGTTGGGGATTTTGGTAAAGATATCATTTATGCAGATATAACTAATCAAGGAGACTTATTGAAATTTAATTATGATCTTGAAGAATTATTAACACCAAATGTTAACTTTAAAGATAAGCTTGATGATGAGAAAAAGCTTCATATCTATATTGAAACAGATGAAAAAGTAAAGTCATATTCTAAAATTCCGCAATGTATGCTTAGATTAACAGCAGTAAAAAATGGAAAGATTTGGTTTTCATATGATTTGATAACAAGTAAAACTTTAGATAGAAAAGGATCGTTAAATAAGTCAGAGTGGCATAAGACCGTTCATGAGTTTTCAAAAAAATATAAATTATTGCCTACAAGACAGGGTTATCAAGAAATAGGCGAGTGAATAATCTTAGTTTTCTCTAAATAATCAAATTTTCTCAATATTACTCTAAGTGGGCTTCATATCAAATATGAAAACACACTCCATATATGGAAACAAACTCCAAATTTAGAAACCAATTTCTATAAATGATAAAGTTTATAAATATCGGAGTTTCAGACAAAAATAAGATAAAAATTTAATTTGGTGTGGTAAAAACTACAATGAACTTCAAAGAATCAATTTTAGGGCTTATGGACTCAAAAACAGTTGCTGTTTTAGGTGTTTTTATTAAGAATCCTACAAATGAATATTGTCTTAATGAAGTTACTGGGGCAAGTAAGGTTCCTATAGCTACAACTCACAGGATTCTTAGAAGGCTCATAAAGCAGAATTTAGTTGGTTTTAATAAGATTAAATCTCTTAGGCTGTATAAGCTAAATGATGGTGATGCTTCAGCTTATTTAAGTTCTTTATTTGAGGATTCAGATGCGCATATTAATGAGTTCGTAGAATTAATACGGCATGATCCTAACATAGAGTCTATAATGCAGTATGGTAAGGAAACAAAGGACAGGATAAATTTGCTTGTAATAGGTAGAGATGTGAATCCTGGGCCTATAAAGGTAAATGTCTATAATATTAAGGAAAAGTATGGTATAACTTTGAACACACTTGTTCTAGAGCCTGCCCAATTTGAACAGATGGCAGACATGGGTTTGTATTCAGGCAGAAAAAGAACTCTTTTTGTTAGGTAATTTTTCTATTATATACTATAGTATAGAAAGGTTTATATATAAGTTACATCATAATTCTAATTACAGTTAAAAAGGCAATGTTCAGATAAAAAATCTTTAAACGCTTTGGAAACCGCTTTTAATGTGGACTTAGCGGTTGTATGAAGCTTTTTGTGTTTGAAATCACACTCATCATTTAAAAGCCTTTTGATACTAAAGAATATATGTTCAAACATATAAAATTAAATGCTCAATAATCAAAATGATTATTGGCACCAAAAAAATTGGAAAAAATATAATAAGGGGGAAACCAAAAATGGATTTTATTGTGGAAAGTGCGTTAAAACAACAGGAAAGCCTTGGTGGTGCTGATTTTGCAGTTGGCCAAGCAAATATTAAAGTTCTAGGAGCAGGTGGAGCTGGAAACAACATGGTAAACTGGCTTTACAAGAAAGGAGTAAAAGGAGCAGAAATAGTAGCGTGTAATACAGATTTACAACATCTTAATATGATTGAAGCAGACAAGAAATTCCTTATTGGTAAGGATGTAACAAGAGGTCTTGGATGTGGTGGTTTCCCGGAAAAAGGAGCAGAGGCAGCTAGAGAATCTATACAAGAATTAAAAGAAGCATTAAAAGGATCTGATATGTGTTTTGTTTGTTCTGGAATGGGTGGAGGAACAGGAACTGGTGCATCACCAATTGTTGCTCAAATAGCAAAAGAAGCAGGTGCAATTGTTATTGGAACTGTAACTATGCCTTTTAAGATAGAAAGAGCAAGAGTTGACAAAGCAGAATTTGGTTTACAAAAATTAAGACAAGTTGCAGATACTGTAATTGTAATTGATAATAATAGACTAGTTCAAATTGCAGGAAATTTACCTGTGCAACAAGCATTTGCTGTTGCTAATGAATTAATTGCAACAATGATAAAAGGAATTGTTGAAACTATTGCAGTGCCTTCATTAGTAAACTTAGATTATGCAGATGTAAGAGCTATCATGACTGACGGTGGTGTAGCTGCAATCGGAGTTGGTGCATCTGACACTAATAATAGAGTTGAAGAAGCTGTAAAAGGTGCATTAAGCAATCCTTTACTTGACATATCATACGAGGGTGCAACTGGTGCAATCTTGCATATCTCTGGTGGACCAGATATGACTCTGGATGACATCAGCAAAATTGGTGAGTTAGTAACTGAATCAATGGATGCAGATGCAAATGTTATCTGGGGAGCAAGAGTTGACGACGACATGAAGGGAAGAATAACTGTTATGACAATCATAACTGGTGTAAACTCTCCGTGGATCCTCGGTAAGCAATCAGTTAAGCAAGCGAATGCTGCAAGACAAGAATTATCAAATGAATTAGGAATTGAGATTGTAAGATAAACAATCTTATTTTTTTATTTTTCTAAACAATTTATAACCCCTATACCCTAGTTATACAAAAAAGTGCAAGCACAGAACTGGAAAGTTGTAAAAGAAGATTGCACAAAACAGTATGGCAACCCCCCTTTCTTTTTATTAAAATTTATAAATATGAAATTTAATTAAACCTATATGGACAGAAGAACTTATGCACTTTGGTTGGTGTTTGCAGTTAGTTTAGGTTTGATGGTGTTTTCTTTAGCTGGAATAATTGTAAATGGTTTTAGAGTTTATTTATTATATCCACTAATTCTTGGTTTAATTAATATTTATTGCTGGTTTATTTTGAAATAGATAGTTGTAGATATTTATGATTATTGGTCTTGGAATTCTTATTTTAATTGGACTTGTTTTGTTTTTTATTTTAAAATAAGAAATCAACTTCATCAGAGGTCACAGTTATATTCTTAGAATCATTTATTTCTTCTGTTGATTTTTCTTTAATTTTAATATTTTGATTTATTTCTAATGCTTTATTCAGATTAATTATTCCACATTCTATGCACGTGCAGAATGGGCCATATTTTCCTTTTCTTATATCTAACCAAGAACCGCAAGCGCATTTTAGGTCAAGAGAATTGTTTTTGTGTTGTTGACAAACTGGAACTCCCTGTTTGTTTTCTGTTGTTGCTTGTTTATTGCAGAATGGACATGTACTTATTTTAGATTGTCCATAAACTTTCTTGTATCTCATGTTATTTTTGAGATTTGACTGATTTATAATGGTTGTGATAATAAGTTATTTAAATGTTTGAAGTTTATTTGTTTTATGAAAAAAGATTTTAGTAAATTAAACAAGCATATTGATTTTGAGAGAGAAGGTAAAAAGTCGAGTGCTCGTAAAAGAGAAACAGAAGTAGTTTGTTGTGAATGTAATAAGAAATTTGTTCTACCTTTTAAGCCACGTAGACCAGAAGTCTATTGTGATGCTTGCTTTAAGAAAAAAAGAAAATAAGTTCTTAATTCAATTAACTTTATAAAGGTTAATGTCAATAAATACCATATTAGTATAATATTTAGGTGATATTTTTATGGAAAAAGACAAAAAATACAATGTTGCTTTTGTTTCTATTGTTGCAAATTGTCTGGGAATATTAATCTTTGAATATTGATTTGCATAAGCTTTGAGAATACAGAATTACTTATAAGTTTGTGTATTTTGTTGTTTTTAGTGAAGGTTTTATTTGTTTTTTTTTTATTTTATGTAATAAATTAACTATATTTGGCTTGTAACTCTGAAAACTCCTGTTCTATAGTATATTTTTCTTTCCAATAAGCTCTGTTTGCAAATTTCTTTGCAAAATCTCTTTTGTCATGATCATTAAGATATGAATCTACAATTATGTTTTTTGCTCTTTCAAAAAGTATATCTATTTCTTCATCTGACATTCCTGGTGATGAAAGTTTATCATAATACACTTGAATTTTTTCTTCTTCTTGTTCAATTTGTTGTTGTTTAATTTGTTGTTGTTCTATTTCTTTTTTATGTTTAAGAATCTTCTCAATTCTTTCTTTTGATTTCCAACTTTTTGTCTTTGAGTAATGTTCTTTTGCTTTATCATAATCTTCTTCATTTTCTGCAAATTTTCCTAATTTTTTACAAACATACGAAATTGTTTTCTCATCATCAGTTTCCTCATAATATTCAAGAGCTTTTTTCAAATTTCTTTTTTTGTTTTCTATATTACTTCCTTTTCCTGATAATTTAACATAATAATCTCCATATACCTGATTTACCATATTAATATTATACCTATCTTCAGTTTTATCAAAACAATATTCTGCATGATTTATTAATTTAAAAACATGTTTTGGCATTATTTTTTTAATATCTTTTTCTAATAATTTTTTTGCCTTATCAAGAAAACGATTTCCAAATGATTCATAAATAAGTAATACTACTTCAGAAAACAAATTCTCTTTTAGAGTGTTTTCTTCTGAAATAACTTCTAATTTAGAAAATGACTCTTTTTTTAAAGCAATTGCTTTTGAAATAGTTTCTAATTTATATTGTTTACTTTTAATTATTTTTTCTACTAATTCTTCTATTGATAATTCATCACATTTAAATTGTTCACTTTCAACTTTACTTGTTAGCTTAAATATTTCTAGTACAATATGATTAGCTTTTATTAGTCTTTCTAAATCTTCTTTATCTTTTTGAAAGATAGATCTTAGTTCTTTTCTAGGTTTTTTTGATTTAAATATCCTATTTTATTATCTTTGTAGTGATGTTAATTCTCTCTACTATTTAAATATTTGTAGAAGGTTTATAAATGTGTTTTTGGGTTAGGAAAAAAATAAAAAAACTATTACTTCTTGCCATGTCTTTCAAAAGCTTTGAGTATTTCAAGAGGTACTGCAAATATTATTGTATTGCTTTGATCACTTGACATATCATTCATACTTTGCAATGTTCTTAGATGTAGGGCACCTGGTGCTGTTGCTAGTGTGGTTGCTGCTTTAGCCATGTTATCTGATGCAGTAACTTCTCCTTCTGCTTTAATAATAACTGCTCTTTTTTCTCTTTCAGCTTCTGCTTCTTTTCCAAGAACTCTTTTCATGTTTTCTGGAAGCTCAACATGTTTTAATTCAACAGATTCAACTTTTATTCCCCAGGGATCTGTGGCTGCATCAACAATTTCTTTAATTCTCTTTGAAACCATATCTCTCTTGCTCAATAGATTATCAAGTGTAACTTCACCAACTACATCTCTCATTGTTGTTTGTGCTAGCTGAGAAACAGCATATTGATAGTGCTCTACTTCAAGCACTGCTTTGCTTGCTTCTGAAACTTTAAAGTATAGAACTGCATTAACTTTTAAAGACACATTATCCTTTGTTATTGCATCTTGGTCAGGAACATCAACTGCTTTAAGTCTCATATCAATTCTGTGCCAGACTTGAAATATTGGAAAAATAAGTTTTAGCCCTGGATGATATATTCCTGAGAACTTTCCTAAAGTAAATATAACTCCTTTCTGGTATTCAGTTATTACTTTAATCGACGCTAAAATATAAAGTACAACTATTCCTAATATTATGTAAAATGCCATTTGTAAAACCCCCGTGTTTATGTTTTGATTGTTGTGTTTATATATAAATGTTTCTTTGTTTTGCTGTAAAAAGAAGTGTTTGCTTAGGTTGAAAAGAATAAATTATTTTTTTAATTTTATGCCTATTATATACACACAAAGAGGTCCTTTGCTAAATTTAGCCTCTGCTTTTTCATATAACTTCTTTTCTGCTGTAGAGCCAATGCCAATTATTGTTGTTAATTCCTTAGCTCCTATTGCTTTTGCATATGTTATCTGTGCTTCTAATAAGGCAAAGCCAATTCCTTGTTTTCTTTTATCTTTTGAAACAAAAATATGTTCTGTACGATAAAGTTGTGGCTTTGTTATATAAGCTCCTAGTGCATAACCTAAAATTGTGTCGTCTTCAGAAGTTGCAATAAACATATCTTCATTTATTATTGCATTTATTCTTTTACCATCTATTTTGAGATTTGTGAAAGTTTTTTTAATATCTTTATCATCTGTTTTTTCAATTAATGAGTCTAATTGTTGATCATATTTTTGCACTTTTTTAAAGTTTATTCTTTCAATAGTTATTGACATAACCTTTGAGAACCTTTCAGTGTATTTAAATGTTTCTTTGTTTTAGAATCTTTGAAAAAGGCTAAATTGTTTATTTTTTTATTATTTTTCCTTCTTCTTTAAGCTTTACAGCTTTACCTTGCCTACACATTAATTCTAGGTTTATTAATTGCTTGTTTCTTTCATGCCAACTTATTATTTTAATTGGTTTAATAAATTTGACTTTGTAATTGCCATTGTTCTCAATTATTAAAGCTCTTTTTGCATTAATCATTTTTTATACTTGTTTTTGAAGGATTTATTTCTTTAAATGTTTTTACTAAGAAATTTCGGAAGATTTTCGATAGTTATAGAATAAATTAATAAATAGCTAATGCTATTTAAGCATAGATGAAGATTAATAACCTAACTATAGAAAGTGCAAAAGAATATGCTTTGGAGAAATTCAAGCAATTACCTGAACTAAAATATCAATGGAATATTGTTCATTCAAAAGGTATGATAAAAGCGTTAGATTTTCTTATGTCTAAATGTATGAATAAAGAAAAACTATATGCACTTGCATGGATTCATGATATTGGAAAAATAATATCTAAAGAAAACCATACAAAATTAGGTTTAGAAATATTAGAAAAAGACTTTGAATTAGATGTTGTTGATAAGGATTGTATTCTTAATCATGGATCTTCAACAAAACCAGAAACAGAAGAAGGAAAAATTTTTAGATATGCAGATGGACTATCGCTATTTATTCCTGAAGTTCTGAATTTCAGGTTTTATGCAGAAGCAAAAGAAGGTTCAACATTTGAAGAAATTCAAGAGAAGATTAAGAAATCTTATGAAAAATATAAATCTGCATATTCTGATTCTGTGCAAGTTGTTAAGTTATTGGATAGATTGTTTAGTGATGTTTCTTAGTTTATTTTGTTGCAGAAAGAAGTGTTTGCTAACGCAAATGTTGCTCTTTGCAGATGGGGATATTAAACTTTAATTAAATAACCTTTGTCTTTTGGTATTTTTAATTCTTTTTCCATAGTATCACTTAATTATTGAGAATTTGTTTGTTTAAATTTTTGTATAGTGTTTATAAATTAGTAATATTTAGAACTGCACAACTGTAACAGAATAATCTTTGAATTGAATGTATTCCCATTTTAGGTTTTTTGGGATGAAGGTGGTAAGTTCTTGTTTTGTTATTAATCCTGATTCAAAATGTAATTTTGATTTCCAACCTTTCTTTAGTATTGAATCAATTAATTCTTTATATGCTTGAAATTTTCCTTCAGGATGAAATAATGCTAAAGAAGGTATGTGTTTAAGTTCTTTAATTTGATTGCTTTTAAGAAGATTATCTTCATCACCCCAGGGAAGATCTGCAATAATATGTGTTGGTTCAGGAATATCTAAGTTATCAACATATAAACTTTCAAAGAATTGAATGTCTGCGTTGTGTTGTTTTGCATTTAGTTTAGCAACCTCTAACGCGTAATGACTTAGTTCTGATGCAAAAACTTTTGTTTCAGGTTTTTCTTTTTTAATTGTAATTGCTAAAGCACCTGAGCCAGTTCCAACATCTAATAATATTGAGCTATTATCTAAATCTTTTAAGACTAAATTAATTAGTTGTTCAGTTTCTTTTGTTGAAACATAAACTCTGTTATCAACAACAAAATCTCTTTTGTAAAAATTTATGTAGCCTTTGATGTATGCAATTGGTTCATGAAATAATCTTCTTTGTGCAAACATCTTGTATTTTGAAAGATTATTTTCTGAAAGTTCTAAAAGAATCTTTTCATCTTCTTTAGAAATTCCTTTTTTCCTAAATTCTTTAATTGTTTTTTGCATATTAGTTTTTGTCAATTTTAAAATCCTCATTAACATTTATATCTATAAATAATGTTTTTACATTAGATGAATTCCAAAAATTGTTTAGGTAAGTTATTGCTTTTTTCCTATCAAACTCTTTGCAACTATAAATATCAAGTTGAAGATATTGTTCATTAACCCAATAATGAAATGCTATGTGAGAAGTTATTATTCCAACTATTCCGGTCCATGCTCTTTGCTTTGAAAGTTTTAGTTGTGCTTGAATTAAACATTCCATATCAATAACATTTAGCAAACTATAAAGAAAACTAGTTAATTCTTTTTTTGAATTATCATTTAAGTGTGTGTTAACTCTTGCCTGATATATTAAGTGGTGGTGGACTATGCTCATTTTTATTGAGAGGGGATTATTAGTAATAAATGCTTGGTTCAATTACTAAGTAAACCAAAAAGTTTAAAAATAATAGTGAACTTACTAGTTTAATGATGTTTGGTTTGTCTTTTGGAAAGAAGAGTAATGTGAAGAATTTAGTCTTTAGCATATTAACTAAGGAATATCCTTTGAAATTGGTTGAGTTAACTAATTACATAAGAAGTAGGTATGGTAAATTAGTGACTTTTCAAGCTGTAAGAAAAGCTGTTTTAGAGTTAGTAAGTGGTGGTGTGTTGATTAAGAAAGATTCTAAGTATTTAATTAATAAGAAATGGTTATTAGAAAGTAGGAAAGTTTTAGATACAATTTATGTTGATCTTACAGCTAGTAAAGTTAAACCAAGTAAAATAAGTTCAATTGAAGGAGAAGTTTCAGTATTTACTTTTAATAGTTTAAATGAGTTAATGAAATTCTGGCAAGATCTTATTGAAGATTGGTATAACAATTTTAAAAAAGGTTATCCTGTTAATTGTTATCAAGGAGCTCATGTTTGGGAAGGACTATTGTATTTAGATAGGGAAGAGAAAGTAATAAAGCAATTAAAGAAAAAAGGAATAAAGTCTCACATGGTTTGTATTGGTAACACTTTTCTTGATAAAGGTATAAAAAAGTTTTACCAAAATATTGGAGTAAAAATGGATATAAATCATTCTTCTTCATCTTTTGACAAAAGTTATTATGTTGGAACCTATGGTGATATGATAATTCAAACAACTTATCCTAAGAAGATTGTTGTTGCACTAGATGAATTCTTTAAGAAAAATAAAAGTATTACTTCTATAGATTTAATGCAATTATCTCGTATTGCAAACATGAAAGTTAAGATGAAGTTGACTGTTATTAAGAATTTGGAAATGGCTAAGCAGATTAATGTTAGTATTTTGGGTTAGATTACTTTAACTATTAATTCTTTAACTTTATCTGAAACTTCTTTAATTGATAGATTGTTTGGAGTTTAATATTTCTTAGAATGAAGGTTTAAAGCTGGCTCTTTGTGCAAATTCTTTATCATTATAAAAATATCTTCCAGCATAGTGTCCATCTATGTGAATATAGATTAATGGTGGTGCAACATCTCTATCTAGAAGGCATTTTATTGTTTGACCATGTAAACTATTATCCTTAGGGTCATCAAGAGTAAATTCGGCAATATTCTTTTCAACTACTTCTTTAATTGCTCTTTTAATAGGCAGATTTTTAAAAACTATTTCATATCCTCCTTGAATATTCAACAATGTTAATTTATTTGGATCGAATTTCATTAATTTTTGTAATTGCTGTTAAGTATTTAAATCTTTGTTTATTTTATTGCTAGAAAGAAGTTGTTACTTTGTGAAGAGTTGGTTTTTGCAAAAGAGGGAGTTTTTTTGCAGTTTGTTACTTTAATTTCTCTAACAATTTAAAAGACTCTTTATTAAATTTAGAAAATGCAAACCATTTCTTACCAAGATCTTTGAGTGAAGCTCCAAAATGATATATGCAGTCATCAATTATCAGAAATCTATCATGGCTTTTATCAAAATCTTTAACAATAATTTCTTTATATTGAGAATTAAACTTTTTAATATCAAGTTCTAATCTTTTATTAATCTTAGTATAAATCACAATTTCAATATCTTTCTTCTTAGAAAGCAATGTTAAAACAGAATCATCAACATAATTATCAATTAATATAATCTTTTTCTTAGCACTTCTAATTAAATCAGAAACAAACTTATAAGCATCAAATATTTGACCTTCAAAGAATATTCCTTGCTTAGGCTTTTTCATTTCTAATGCATCAAAAACTTTCTTAAAATTATCATCATGCTCAATCAATTTTCTATCTACATTATCTAATCTCATAAATAATTCTGCATTCTTAGAAATGAATCTACGCATTGAGACAAAAGCATTCATAATATTAATACTAACTCTTATTGCAGTTTTACTTCTTAAAACACCTGAAAGCATAGCAATACCCTGTTCTGTAAATGCATAAGGTAATTGTGGAGAAAATTTAAGAGAGTTTAGGTGGTAACAATTTGTGACCAGCTCTATTTTTTCCTGTTTTGTTAGCTTAAACATAAATTCTTTCGGAAATCTATTTATATTCCTTTTAACTGCTTGATTTAATGATTTGGTTTCAACTTCATACATTTCTGCTAAGTCTTTATCAAGAATGACTTGCATTTCTCTTATTGTGTGTATTTTGTCTTTGATATTCATTAAATTAAGAAGTATTCAAGTATTAATATAGCTTAACTAAAAATTATCGTTCA
>CAYZNE010000029.1:0-11283 GCA_964478955.1 uncultured Methanosarcinales archaeon | reverse complement strand
TAGCTTCTTTACCAAACATTAAATGAATTAAATCAGTCATATAATCTAAAATTATCAAATCATGTTCAATTACCATCACAGCAGTATCTTTATCAGCTAAACTTCTAATAAATTTGCTTACTATTAATCTTTGTTTTATGTCAAGATAAGATGTTGGTTCATCAAAAAAGTAAACATTTGCTTTTTTCAAAACTGTTGCAGCAATTGCAATTCTCTGAAGTTCACCACCAGAAACAGTTTTTATATCTCTATCAAGAACCATCCTTAACCCTAATAAATCAATGACTTTATTTAGTTCATTTTTTTCATCAGATTTTTTTAATAAATCTAAAACAGTTCCATCAAATGCTTTAGGAATAAGATCAACTTGCTGTGGTTTATAAGAAACTTTTATCTTGTCAGCGAAAAGTTTTTCAAAAAATGCCTGAGCCTCTGTTCCTTTAAAATAATCAATAATTTCTTTTTCAGAAACTTTAGTGTCAAATCTACCAAGATTTGGTCTTATTAAGTTTGCAAGAATCTTTACTGCAGTTGATTTACCAATTCCATTTCTTCCAATAACACCAACAACTTTCCCAAACAAAGGAACAGGTAAGTTGTATAAGGCAAAACCATTTTCAGAATATCTGTGAATTGGTTCTTTATCTAGTTCAGAAGGAAGATTAACAACAGTTAGCGCATGAAAAGGACACTTCTTTATGCAGATAGAACATTTGTCAATACATAGTTCTTCAACTATTTTAATCTTCTTATCAATGTCATCAACAATTATGCACTCATCATCTCCTGCTCTGTTAACAGGGCAAACAGACTTACATAAATAATTGCCACATTTAATAGGATTACACTTGCTTTTATCAACTACTGCTATTCTTGTCATAATTATATAGAAAATATCTTATTTTATAAAGTTTGTTTTAAAATGAAAAAATAAGTTTACTTAGATTTAATCTCTATAGAGTCCTGCTATGCGCGCCCCATAATAAATATAAATCATTGAAGAAAACGCTTCTTTAAGTGTTTTTGCTTCAACAACATAAACTTTTTTAGGAATGTCAGAAGCACTAATCTTTTGATCAGAAATTACCTTAATATTCTTTTTAAGATCTAATAAACTTTCACAAGTTAGTTTAGGAGTATCTTCATAGAACCCACGTTGGTCGCGTACATTGTGAACTTTCTCAACTAGGTTTTTTCTATGAATATCAAAAAGTCTAAAACTGTTTTGCATCTTTTTAAATACTATAGGTTTTGAACGCAATTCCTTTGGTACATAATCTTGTATTAGACAAATATCATGCTTAATTAAATCTAAGTCAATCTTTACAATATTTACTAAAGGCTTAGTTATTAAATCATAAAGAATAACACTTGCTTCATCTGGAATCCTGAATCTTGCCATTTGTGCAGAAACTAAAATACCCTTATAAAAAAAGGTAATCTTGTTCTCATCATGTAATACCCCTTTATTGCTGTTTTGTTTCAAACCAGAAGGAATATGTTCTTCTAGTAACTCATAATTAGGGTAATATAATTTCACAATATCATATTTTAAACCTTTTATTTCAGCAGCCATTTTAAACCTTAGGTTATAGAAAACAAACTGTTATTTAAAAACATTTCTATACCTTACTACTCTTTAGGAGAGAATAAACTTAAAAGCAGAAGAATCACTATGGTCGAAACCTTTATATATGCTTTTAAGCAGGATTAATATGTATATCTAAAAATAAAAGAGGGAACATGAAAAATAAAGATTCTGGACTGAATCAAGCACTATTAGATGGAATAAAAACAATGATTTCTAAGGGTTATTCTTTTGAACAGATAAAGAAATATCTTCTTGAAAAAAACTATCCTGAAAACACTATTTCTCAACATTATAATTATACAAAACAGCAAGTTCAACCAACTGCACAAACCCAACCTCAAAACACTCAAGCATTGGTTCAGATTGTTGACTATATTAGAAATATGGAAACAAGAGGTTACACTTTTCAGCAGATAAGAAATTATCTTTTGCAAAAAGGTTATTCTGCACAACTTATTGATGATGCAGCAGCACATCTTCCGCAACAACCACAACAACAACCACAATCAAACTTTAATCAGAATACTACAACACACAGACATGAAGTTCATCTTCCTGGAAAAACAGCATTACACATATTTGCAATATTTTTTGCACTAATTATTGTAATCGGAGGAGGATATTATTTTATTAATATTCAACCGCAATCGCAAACACTTTTAGATTTAATTGCAACACCTGAAAACACACAAGTTATTCCAGGCGAAGATCTTAGATTTAACTTAAATATTTTGAGTATGGGTTCAAAAGAAACATTTGACATGTACATAACCTATGATATTTTAGACGAAAACCTGAATGTTATTGAATCAAGTAGAGATACCATTGCAATATTTACATCTACACAACAGGCAAAAAGAATTAACATCCCTGAGGATTTTGTTCCAGGAAAATATACTATGAATATTCACTCTGATTATAATGGAAAAATGGCCCAAACAAGGTTTGATTTCAGAGTTAAACCGCCTATACCAGGTGGAGTAAATCAAACTCCTGGTGGAGAACAAGGCACAGGTGAAACTCAAGATCCTGAATTATATGTAAATCTTCCTCCATTAATTGAGAATCCTGAAGAAACTCAAATAGTAAGATTCGGAGATTTTATTGACAGGATATTAAGAACAAGCAGAAATGATCCTGTAATCGCAACAAATAAGTGTATGAACATTAAAGAAGAAGAAAGTGTTAATAGATGTATTTCAAGTGTATCAATAGAATTTGATAATCCAAATATTTGTGCAGAAATTAATAATTCGTTCATAAGAGATGATTGTTATATCGCGCACCTAATTAATGGAAAGTTTGAAGTTTGCACAGAAATAAACAATACTCAAATGAGATCAACATGTAATCTTATACGAGATTTATATCTTATACAAGAATATGAAAATGGAAATGCAGACCTAGATGAATTACTTAATGAATTAGGTATTGAATTAACAGTAGTAGATTATATAGATGATGAAATAGAAATAATATATTTAGAGGAATAATATGAATAAAAAAGCTTTTTTTAAGATATGGAACTTTGTTATT
The DNA here is from genome assembly GCA_964478955.1 of uncultured Methanosarcinales archaeon. GTDB lineage: Archaea > Nanobdellota > Nanobdellia > Woesearchaeales > CAYZNE01 > CAYZNE01. Next base: position 8,156 of record CAYZNE010000029.1, on the reverse strand, counting down.
ATTGTTATTGCATTAGGATTGGTAGTAATACTTGGTGGCTATTTATTAAAAGGATTAAATAACTCTATTGATAGCACAACAAATCTTGAAATGATAAATCAGATAAAAATCGGTGTGGATTCCATGCTTAATGAAAACTCAGGGTCAACAGACGTTATTCTTTTAAGACCACCAAACAAACTTACAAAAATGTGTTTTGTTGACTATAGTGTAAATACTTTAATTTCAGATGAACCAAGAATTTCAAAAATTGCAAATGAACTCTATCTTTCAAGAGAAGAAATAGAAAACCCAGGAAACTTATTTGTTCTAACAGAAAAAGGGTTTGAAATTCATTATATTGGGGAAATACAAGTTGAAGTAGATAACGGAGTTTATTGTATTGATTCAAAAAACGTGATAAATCTAGAACTAATTAGTAAAGGAAAAACAGTTTTAGTAAGAGAGGCAGTTCTTAATCAATAAGAACCAGATGGAGAACCGCCAATGGCAGCATAATGAAAAAACTTAATATAATAATAATTATAGCACTTTTAATCTTGTTAGTTAATTTTGCATGTGCAGAACAAGAAATATCTGCAAACAGCATGAAATATGTTTATAGCAAATCCCCTGATGGATACCCACTAGGTTCATGGATTTGTTTTGATGAAACAGAAGACAAGGTTTGTGCGCCATTACTAAAGTTTTCTATTCCTGAAATAGAGAATCAAAATATTGAGTTTCATATTTTACTTAACGAAGAGACAATTTTCTCAGGTAGAGCATGTTTAGTTAACCAAGGAGAATATTACACCTGGAATGAAGTCATGGAAAATCTTAGATCTGACTGTGCACAATTTAATTCTCAGAACAATGAAATAAATTTTGTTCTTGGTCAACAAACTGCAAATGAAGGATCATTACGAATAGTAATAATTCCTGAATCAGGTTCAGGCAATATAGAATTAGATTCTGCAAATATAATAATTCAAGGAGAACCAGAGATTATTCCGCCAGTAGAACCAGAAGAACCACCGATTGAACAAACCCCTCTTGGAACTTGCACACTTGAAAATATTTATTTCTCAGAAGAAGAAGAGAGCGTAAACCTTCCAGTTGAATTATTTATTGATACAAATAATTGTAATGATTCTCTAATAAAAATAAAGATAATTAAGAAATCTTTGACAGGAAACAATGTTGTTTCAGAAAAACAAAGTTTAGTTAGCCAAAATAAGCTAACAATTTTGTGGGTTGCAGAAGAAACAGGAAATTATTATGCAACCGCAGAATCAGATAATATTATTTTATCAGGCACACTAATAATCAAAGAGTATTCAAGTGAAGAATTATTAAAGGATAAAAACTTTAACGAAGTTATCAATGAAATATACAAGATTGCAAAAGTTGACAAAAACACTGCCAGAAGAATCTGCGATGAAATGCCGACATCAATACAAACAGATATATGTATTGAAAATCTTGCAATCTATGTAAAAGACAAACTTCTCTGCTCTAGAATTGATGATAAAAATAGAAAAGAATCTTGCTACATGAGTTTTGCTCTTCAAGGAGATGTATCAGGATGCATTCACACAAACTCAAAATTAAGTTGTATAATGTTAGGTATACTAACTCGAAATAGCAATTTAACACTCACTCCTGAAGATCAATACAAAGATGCAGTTGTAATGCAGAAGAAAAGGCTCAACCCTACAAGCGTAGGAATTATCGCACTTATAATAATTGCAATAATATTATTTGTACTGATTGAATTCTTGCTTTATAAGAAGAAAAAGAAGCGCTCAATAAACTCAAAGAATTTATTGGCACCGAAAAACCGGACGAAGAAATAGCATAAATATTTATAAATAAATACTATAATCTAAAGAATATAAAAGGTGTTACTATGAATAGAATATTAATTAAAGATCTTAAAGAAAATGTCGGTAAAGAAGTGCTCTTAAAAGGGTGGGTTCAAGAGTTAAGAAACTTGAACAAAATTAAATTCCTAATACTTAGAGATAGAACTGGAGATATGCAGACAGTTGCATTTAAAGGTGAAACTGAACAAGAATCTTTTGATGCAATAAATGATATTACAAAAGAATCTGTTGTTGAAATCATAGGTCTTGTTAAAGAGAACAAACAATCTAGGTGGGGATTAGAAATAGGAATTAAAAAAGTAAAACTATTATCTAAATCAGAAGTTCCATTACCCATAGACAACACAGACAAGAGTAATACTAATATTGATAAACGAATTGATTTTAGATTTTTAGATACAAGAAATTTAAAGCATCAGGCAATATTCAAAGTAAGAAGTAAGATTGCAAAGATTCTAACAAACTTTTTTGACGAAACAGGATTTATCAACATTAATACACCAAAAATGACAACATTGGGAGTTGAATCAGGTGCAGAACTGTTTACTGTAGATTATTTTGGGACACCAATATATCTTTCTCAGTCACCACAAATCTATAAACAGATGTTTATGAATGGAGGATTTGAAAGAGTTTATGAAATTGCGCCAGTTTTTAGAGCTGAAAAATCACACACAAACAGACATATGACAGAATTCACAGGTGTAGACTTTGAAATGGCATTTATTGACGATGAAAACGATGTTATGAATATTGCAGAAGACATGATAAAATACTTACTCACAAACCTAAAACAAGAATGTAAAAAAGAACTTACATTATTAGGTATTGAACATAATGTTCCAGATAAAATACCAAGGATAACAATGCAAGAAGCAAAAAAACTCCTTGCAAAGAAAGGGAAAAAATACACAGAAGATATTGATCTAGATGCAGAAGGAGAACAACTAATTGGTAATATTATAAAAGAAAAATATAATTCTGAATTTGTTTTCTTAACAAATTATCCTTGGGCCATAAGACCATTCTACCACATGAAACCAGAAGATGATTCTAATGGCACAAAATCTTTTGACTTATTATTCAGTGGTGTAGAAATTTGTACTGGTGCACAGAGAGAACATAGACTTGATATTCTTAAAAAACAAGCAAAAGAAAAAGGCATTAAACTTGAAGAGATGAAGAAATACACTGAAATATTTCAATATGGTGTTCCACCTCATGGAGGAATAGGTTTTGGTCTTGACAGAATAACTCAAAGACTGCTTAAATTAGATAATATCAGAGAAGCAGTTCTCTTACCAAGAGACCCAGAAAGAAAGATGCCTTAAGGTGTTGAAATGTCAGGAGAAATTAATTGTTTTAGTCATACATTCTATTCAACAAGAGTAATACCTGAAAATGTAGGTATACCTCAAAGTGAAGTCTAGGGATATTTCTCTAAGTTAAAAGAAATAAAAAAACCAAAAACAGGAGATATTGTTGCATTAGGAATAAGACCTACACATCATAGAAAGAGAATATATGAACATGCAGGCAGAATAACCAACATTAACCCACTCTTGGTTGAAGATTTAAAAGAAACAAACGGTCCGCCAAGACATAGTCTTACATTAAAGGAATTTAAAAAAGATTACAAAGGGCTTAATGCAATATATTTTGAACCAAAAAAACTATATGAATTATTTTTCAAAAATGAAGAGGAATAAAAAAATCACTTCTTTTTCTTCTTAACTTTTTTTTTAATAGGTTTCTTAACAACTTTCTTCTTAGAAACCTTTCCCCATTTCTTAATTGCCAATCGCAGTTCAACATGATCTTTTGCATATTCATCTAAAGAAATATTTTTAAGAGTTGCATCAAGAGCCTGTCTTATTGCAATTGCACCTTTAAGAGTTCCTTGAGGATGACCATGACAACCACCACCAAACTGCATAACAATATCATTACCCATTGCATTCATGACAGGAGGTAAACTTAGAGGAGATAGACCACCAGAAGCAACTGCCAGAGTTGGTTTAATATTACCCCATTTTTGCTCTAAGACTCTCTCTTTATCTTGCTGAGGAATGTAAACATCTTCCATTTCATCTTCTATAAGAACAATTTCATTTTTAGAACCACCCATCTTGCCAACGCCTGCAGTTCCAATATGTATCTGATCAACACCAATTAATCTGTAGAGTTTTGCAAGGCAAAGCATAGAGATTCCATGTTTATGATTTTTTGTTAGTGCAGCATGCATTGCTCTGTGAGCATGAATAACAAGATCAGTATGATTTCTTAGAGTCTGAACTGCTGCAAACCCTGCAGTCAGAACATCTATCATAACATATTCATTACCTTTTCTTTTAACATAGTCTGCCCTTTTGAGCATTTCCATAGTTTCTGCAGTAACATTTGGCATGTAAATCTTTTTTTCACCAGTTTGTTTTTCTGCTAACTTTTTCATCTTTACTGTTTCAGCAATTCTTTTTTTGAAAGAGTTAAAAGTCATACTGCTAAGATTTTCATCGTCTTTAACAACGTCTAATCCACCAACCCAAGCTTCATAGGCAACCCTTGCATGTTGCTTTTCATTAAGACCAACTTTTGGTTTCACAATTGTTCCAATTAGCGGACGTTTTTTTAGTCTCATTAATTGTCTTATACCTGCAATACCATATCTTGGTCCTTTGAAACTATTAAGAATTGCTCTAGGAAACTCAATATCTTCTAGTCTTAGATTTTTTAACATCTTCATTCCGAAAATGTTTCCTGCAATACTACTAAGAATCTGCGGCATATTACCCTTCTCAAAAAGAGCTTGAGGGTATGCAATCTTTATTATTTTTGTTTTAGGATTAATATAATAGACTGTTGGTTTTAGACGATTAGCGATTCTTTTATTCATAGTAGAAATTGTTGTCCAAGTTCCAATAGAAGATTCAGCTGCAATTTGTTCTGCACAATAATCAAGAGTATAACCTTTTGAAGGTTCAACATAGTATTCTATCAATAATTCTGTATATTTAGGTTTGTATTTTAAGTTAATATAATTTAACATTTAAACACCTCTGATAAAAAATTATCAATAAGCTTTTTAAAGTTAATGGTTTGATAAGAGTATAATGATAAAACTAATAATATTTGATTTGTGGCATACACTTGCACATCCTTATAATGCACCAGGAACACTGCATTCTACTTTTGAGTTCTTCCAACCCCAATTGGGCAAAGAAAATCTTAGAAAGACATTTGAGAACAGCACTCAAAAAAAGATTTGGAAATCAGAATATAATATGTATAAAAATTTCCTGAGAAATATAAAAGTTGATACAACCAAAGAAGCAGTAGATTTGATTATGGCTGTTAGAGAATACGAGAAATCAAAAGCCATACTCTATAAGCACGTTATGCCAATGCTGAAGAAATTGAAGAAACAGGGGTACATATTAGCACTATTATCAAATTCAACTTGCTTTGATTGCGAACATCTAGAGAGGAAAACTAAATTTATTGAACACTTTGATTATCCTTTCTTTTCATATCAACATGGAATGGTAAAACCAGATCCAAGAATATTCAAACAACTGCTTAAGAAAACTAAGTGCAAACCTGAAGAAGCAATAATGATTGGCGACAATCCTATAGACGATGCAAGACCTGCAAAAAAGCTGGGGTTGAATGCAATTACATATAAGAATTATAAACAATTAAAAAAAGAATTTAAGAAATTTGGGATAAAAATTTAGTCAAACTTCTTCATTCCATCAAGAACAATTTCTACAAAATCTCTTACTTCCATATTGATTGTAGTTTCTACAGATTTTATTTCTTCTCTACTGACACCCCGAGCAAACGCCCCATCCTTATACTTCTTCATAACAGACTTTACTTTGCCCTGCTGAATGTCTTTATCAGGTCTCATTAGAACATATGCGTGAATTAAACCAGTCAAACCGTCGGTAGCATACAAACAATGCTTTACAAGATTATCTCTTGGAAAACCAAGAGCTTCATTATGAGAAACTATTATTGTTATGATATCCTCATCGACATCTTCTTGTTGCAATATTTTCTTTCCCTCAATGCAATGATTCATCAACTCTTCACCATAGAGTTCTATATCTATGTCATGTAAAAGACCTATTACTTGCCAAAGTTCTGGATCTTCTTTGTAATGAATTGCAAGAGCTCTCATTGCTCTACCAACTTCTAAATTATGATTTAGGAATTCTTCTTTTTTTACATACTTATTCAGCATCACTTTTGCCTGTTCTACTGTTGGGATCATACTATCACCATAGCATAATTTTATGCAGATGTTTATTAATTTTGTGCAGTCTTATTAGTCTCACTGAGATTGAGACACCTGAGACCCCCTTATTTCATATGGAAATGGAGAATTAGCGCTTCTAACGGCATTTAAATGGGTCTCAGTCTCATCTCAAGACTGTCTGAGACTAGTATCTGAGACTCTTATATTTATAAAAGGTGCATGATTAGAAACCATTAAAAAGAAAGCTTCATTCACATAAAATATGGTTAATGAAGAGGTACTAAAAAAGAGCTTTGAAAAGATTAAACAGGACACGGATAATCTCAGGAAAAATGATGAGTATTTGCAAAACGACATTGACCTTTTGAGATCAGAAATTTATGATAAAACCTTTATTGAAAAGATAGCTGATTCTATAATTGAGAAAATTGAGACAAGATTAAAGTCTCAAGAAAAAGTTGAGAAAATTGAGACTCCAATAATTGAGCCTCAAGAAATACCACAAAATCACATTCCGAATCATGTTGATTCTACTATGTTCTTGAAAAGGAAGATTAAGGCTAAAATAGCCAGTCTTTGTCAGCAGAGAGTAAGACCAGGCAATCTAAAAAGAGCCATTGTAGAAATAGCAAAATTATGCTCAAAAGCCACATTCTATAGATATGTCTCAGAACTCAAGAGAGAAGGTATTATCCAGACAATTGAGATTAACAATGAGGCATTTCTGCTTACATCTCAGACGGTACTAGATAGAAATATTTATAAATGAAACGGAACTTGCTATAGTTGGGACGGCCATAGTGGTGTGGAACTACCTGATCACATTCCGAACTCAGAAGTAAAGCACACTTACGTTCTCTGCGGTACTGCACTTATGTGTGGGAGGCTAAGAAAGCTGTCCTGTTTTATTTTCATAATTGAAAATGACCAAAAGAATCTTCTTTTGATTTTTTATTTCTAAAAGAAAAAGAAAAAAAGCTATTTTTATTAAATTTCTACACCAGTTTTGACTTCAACCTCTGGATGAGGGTTCTTGTCAAAGTAGTCTGCTAAGCTCTCTTCAATATCTTCTTCATCAACAACAACACTATTGTCCATAATTGCCTTGTAGTATGCCATAGGTCTTATTGTTGTAATAATTACCTTATGTATTAGAAATCTACCGTCTTTACTTTTCCTAATCACATTTTGTATTATAGGCATTTTTCTTAGTTGTTTTTCCTTTTTATTTGTTAATCCCATTTTAACCTCCTAAAATGTTATACTCTTAGAATAGAGATTAACTTAATAAGAATTAACTAAAAAACTTCGAAGATATTTTGTAGAAATTCGGAACAATTACTCCTTCTTCATCTTATCATTCTTTTTAATTTTGGATAAATCTTATTAGTAAATTTTGCTACTTGTTCTGCGTATTCAACACTTAGAATTTTTCCATAATAATTTATTGAATTTCTAAAATATCTTAAGTCATTAATAAATCCAACTTCATTGTCTGAAAATCCTAACTTTTTAAGATAAGAAACTTCTGCTTCATGAGCAAATTGGCCAGAAGAATTATATCCATCTAAAAGCAACTTTGCCCTAATTAATTCTATTAAAATGTCATAACAATCCTTAATTATTGAATTTGCATTATCCTCATCTATTTTCATTATATTTATACGTTTATTTAATCCTCTTAATGATTTTTCAGATTCTTTAATTAAAAACTCTGCCCTTGACCTATTAACTGAACCTTTTCTTATTACTCCTTTTGCTAAGTATTCTTCAAAATTTTTAGGTAGCTTCATAATTCAACTCCTCCACTTAAGTTGATTCCATTAAGTATGTTTTCCTTCAAATGTTTGTGAATATTATTCCATGATTTATAAAAATTAATAAAAACTGTTCTTTCTAACATTTTATCAAATTTTGTCAAATCTATTTCTTTTTCTTTTGTTCCGATTATTGCAATATCTACATCTGAACGATTTTCTTCTGTCTCACCAATCCAAACATCTTCTCCCTTTGAATAGCTTCCAAAA
>CAYZNE010000028.1:0-11323 GCA_964478955.1 uncultured Methanosarcinales archaeon | reverse complement strand
ATAGAAGAAGGTCTTGATAATTTATATAACTCAAATAAAAATAAGAAAACATACTATATATATGAAGGAGTTGTTCCTTTAATTGGAACAAATGAGTTTGGTATAATTGACAGGAACACTTCTATCTTAGAAATAAAACCATCAACTGGTTGCAATCTCTCTTGTGTTTTTTGTTCAGTAAGTGAGGGAATTAATGATAAGATTGATTATCTTGTTGAACCAGATTATCTTGTTTCTGAAATAGCTGAACTTGTTAAATTGAAAAAGTCTAAGTCAATTGAGATTAATATTGGACCTCAAGGAGAGCCATTACTTTATCCTGATCTATGTTATCTTATTGAAGAGCTAAAAAAAATTCCTAAGATTGATATTATTTCAATGAATAGTAATGGCAGATTATTAACAAAAGAGTTGATAGATAAATTAATTGAGGCAGGTCTAGATAGAATTAATGTTTCTTTTCACAGTATGAATGAGGAAACTCAGAAAAAAGTTTCTGGTTCTGCAATGTCAATTTCTAATTTTAAAGAATTGGTTGTTTATGCTAAAGATAGAATAGAGATATTTTTGGCCCCAGTTTATATTCCTAAATTAAATGAAAATATTGAACCTCTAATTGAGTTTGCTAAATCTTATAAAACTGGCAATAGGATTATAGGTATTCAAAATTTTCTAAATTATAAAGGGGGGAGAAATCCTGTAAAACAAATTAGTTTTGATGATTTCTATGAAATGCTTGCTAAGCTTGAGAAAAAGCATAATATTAAATTAAAGCTTAATCCTGAAGATTATAATATTGTTGAAGATAAAGTTCTAACAAAGCCCTTCAAAAAAAACCAAACAGTTGATGCAGTAATTAAACTTCCTGGTAGGAGAAACAATGAAGTGATTGCAGAGGCGAAGAACAGATCCATCACAGTTTATGATTGCAAGTTTGAGGCCGGTAAAGAGATTCGAGTTAAGTTGACTCGTGATAAGCACAATATCTTTAGTGGGAGCAGGGGTTAGTCGTGAATATAATTAAATTTATAAATATATATGCTGGCTAGGGTGTTATGATAAGATATGTAATTTTCTTTATTGTGTCAGGAATTATCGGTTGGTGTATTGATTCTTTATATTGTTCTTTTATTGAAAATAAGTGGGTGTCTAATACTCATACAAAATTCTTTTCACCTACTTATGCGATAGGAGGTTTGATTTTAATATTGATCTTTGAAAATCTAAAACTGCATTTTATACTACAACTACTTATTGCAACAATCTTATTAACTTTATTAGAATTAGTTTCAGGGATATTCTCAGAAAAAGTAATGAAGAGAAAGTATTGGGATTATTCCAGTAGTAAATGGAATTATAAGGGGTATATTGACGCTTTACATACATTCTTTTGGTTGGTGTTATCTATTGTTGTTAAATTGATATTATTATATTTTCCTGGGTTATAAGTTATCTCTAAAACAAATCCAACTTAAAATAATCAATTAGTGAAACCCCTTTCTTATCTATTCTGAGATTAATCTGCCAGTTCTCAAGTCCTCGTTTTGTAGCCTGCCTAACTAACTTCACTATTTCTGCATTTGCGTTTTTCGGTGGCGTAAACTTATCTGCATTATACACAAAGCATAATAGTGCAATTGCCCTTTGACCTTTTTTTATTTGAAGTGAGATATCTTGAAAGTGTCTACCTAATCTTTCAAATGAATTAAAATTAGTATTTGGTTTTTTGGTTCCAAAGGGGAGATGAATCAGTGGTGTTTTAATTTCTAGAAAGCAATTGCCGTTTACCAGAAAGTCAATTCTAGAGGTATTTAATTTAACTTCTCTTTGCACTTCTTTGGCATCAATCATTTTACTGAGAAGATTGTTTTTTAGAAAAAATTCTATATATTTGTTTACCTTTGTTTGATTTATACCAACCCAGATTTTTGTTTTTGGTGAAATTGCTTCCACTGTATACTTGGTTTTTCTTGCTAAACCTTTGCCCTTTGAAAGCAAACAGAGTATATCTTTGAATTCTATGTTGCCAATTCTGCCTGTTGATGGGCAATGGCACTTTTCTAATTTACCATTAATTTCAACCAGCATTATAAATCTGTTGGGTCTTGATTTAATCAATCCCTGAATCAATTCCTCATCAAAAAGATATTTCATATGATGATTAACTTATTGCGTTATTAAGAAGTTTTTGGTTGTGTGTGGTCTGGCCAGATTGTGTTGGGCTTGTTAACATAGCATATTTTCTGGGAGTAGAGTTTAGTTATTGTTTTATTAAGATTTCTTGTAAAAGCATAAGGGATTCGTCGTTGCTAGGGTTGATTTCTAGTGATTTTGTAACATAATATAATGAATTATCATAGTTTCCCAATTTATAATAATTAATTGCCAGGTTATGATAAATTGTGGTATCGCTCCTTCCATCTTCTAATAATTGTAGGAAAATTTCAATAGATTCATTTAATTTGTTAAGTCTCATTAAAGCAACACCTTTATTTAATAAAATTGAATTTTTTGATGGTTTGTAATTATAGATGTCACCTTTAGTCCAATTTTTATCAGAAGATAGTATTAAATTAAAGTATTTAATTGCTTCAATGTGTGATTCATTAGATTTTATCTTCATATAAGTTGTTCCAATAGCGAAATAATCAAAGTTATTTGGAAATACTGAGATTGCTTTATTATAGTTAATAATCGCATTCTCAAAATCATTTTCCAGAATATAACTGTATGCTAAATTACTTTGGCATTGCCAATTTAAGGGAAACTCTAAATTTTTGGTACATTTATTTAACCATTCTCTTGCTAGAGTGGTTTTGTTTAGATATAGATATGATACCCCAATAAAAAATTCTTGATCTCCATTATATTCAGATAAAGATTGGTTAAAATGATATATTGCAGAATGATATTCCCCCAAATTATAAAAAACAAAAGCTTTATCATAATCATTTTTGGCTTTTAATTTAAACTCTTTAGCAATTACACGAATTTCTGAAAGATTATAACTTGTTTTGTCATATAGTATTTCATTAAGATCTGCGTCAATGTTCATTTGGGCAGAAATCTTTGCTGATTCTATCATTAATTCTCTAGTTTCATTGTAAGACACAGCCCTAGATTCAGAGATGCCCCATAAGATTAAACTAAGTATTGCTAATAGAAAAAAGATTTTAGTAGTTAAACTCCATTTGCTCCATGTGTTTGACACATACCATTTAAGTGATTTCATATTTTAAAATAAATTAATTCTCCTATTATAATTTATAATTAATGGGTTATATTTCCCCACCTAACAAGTGTTACTTTTTCTATTTTCTTGAAAATTAATTGTTCTACAGTTAGCCCAACTAATGCAATTATGAATATACCAATAAATACTTTATCAAAGTTAAAATACCATTGGGCCATCCAAATAAATTTACCTAAGCCTCCAAAAGTGACAATAAGCATTTCAGCTCCAACTAAGGATCTCCAAGCTGAACCAAAACCCAGTCTAACCCCTGTCATTATTTGAGGTAATGAACCTGGAATTATTACCTTTAATATTATTTGTAGTTTATTTAAACCTAAATTTTTAGCAGCTAATATCCAACTAGAATTTACATTTTGTACGCCACCAATTACATTATATATCATTTTCATAAAACTAGATATAAATATAACACACCAAATTGTTTCCCTAGTAAATCCCAAAAATAAGATTATAAATGGTAGCCATGCAAGTGAAGGAATAGTATATATTGCTCCTAAAAAAGGAGTTAGTATTCTTCCTGCGGTTTTGTTTATCCCAATTAGTATTCCTACTATAACTGAAGCAATAAATGCTAATATAAACGCAGGGATAGCATTGCTCATACTTATTAAGACTAATCTTAGTATAGTTCCATTACCTAATAATTTTATAAAACCAGAAAATGTTTGTATTGGAGATGGTAATATCCAATGGGGGAATATATTAAAATAGTAACCAATAAGCCAAGCAGCTAATAATACTATAAAAGGAATGGTTGCTAGTAATATATTCCTTAATTTTGTTTTCATTTATCATTACCATATATTTCTAATTGGGCTTTCTCTAACTTTTCTTTATATTTTAAATCAAACAGGTTTTCTAAAGTAAAGTTAGTATTTAACTCCCCCATTTCTTTCTCAAAATTTGCTCTTTCAACAAATAAACTTGGGTCTGTCCATAAATTATATCTAATATCTTTCATTAAATCTTCTACATCTTTACTGGTATATTCAATAGCACCTTGACTATTTTTATTTATATGCTTTGCAATTAATTCTGCAGCTTCAACAGGGTTTTCTTTGATAAACCTTTGGCTTTCAATAAAAACATCTATGAATTTATTCATAACTTCTGGGTTTTCATCTAAAAAGTTTGTATTCACCCCAATTCCAGTTCTTGAAAAATACATATTAATATAATCTTTATCTTTCCATTCTTTTAAAATAACTGCTCCACTATCTAAAAATATTTTCTGTTTATATGACCCTTCTAAAGCAACATCAATTACTTTATGTTTCATTAATGCTAATGCACTAATACTGTCGTCAAGATCAATTAATTCTAGACTGCTTACATTTAAATTATTTTGTTTGAATAAATAAGCTAATGCAAAGAATGAACTGCTACCCAGTTTTGTTGCAATTTTTTTCCCTTCTAAATCTTTTAATGTTTCTAATTCATTTGGTCTTACAAAAGCATAAGTTGAAGAAAAACTATATAGTGTGATTAATTTTATAGGTATCTTTTTATCTATTGGTGCAAAAAAATGGCCTGAACCAGCAGATACTACATCTAATTTTCCACCAGCAAGTCCTTGTATTGAATATTTTGATGAATCAGAAGGAGAATACTTAACTTTAATTCCTGCTTTTTCAAAAAGACCTAACTCTCTAGCAACAATAATTGGTGCATGACCCAGACTATTGTAATTATATCCCATTCTTATGTCATATTTATTTTGATCATTTAAACTGCTTAGGGATATAACTATAGTTATTAATAATAAAATAATTATTGTGCTTATTATTGTGCTTTTTTTCATTTGAATCACCTTTGTTTTAGTTTATAGTTTTACATCTAACATTTTTTTCTCTATATCTATGCTTTTATTTTCAAAATTGTTTAACATCTTTTTAAAATCTAAAGACATTTCTTTTTCTATTTCTTTTTTTAGTTTTACAAATTCTTTACTAGAAGTATCTCTGGGTCTTTTAAATTCTTTTAGATCATAAACTTTTTTTATTGTTGCTGGTCTTGGGGACATTAGGTAGATTTTATCCGCTAGATATATTGCTTCACTAATACTATGTGTAACAAATATAATTGTTTTCTTTGTTTTATTCCAAATTTGTTCTACTTTTTTTCTTAAAAACTTTCTATACTGTGAATCTAATGCAGATAATGGTTCATCCATAAGTAAAACTTTTGGGTCTACAGCTAATGCTCTAGCTATGGCTACCCTTTGTTGCATGCCTCCAGATAACTTATGTATATACCAATCCTTAAAATTTGACAAACCTACTATATCTAGATATTTATTTGCTATTTCTTCTTTTTTACTTGTTTCTTTATTATTTTCAAAAGCAAACAAAACATTTTGTAATACTGTTTTCCAAGGGAATAGAACATAATCTTGAAATACCATCATCCTATCTGGATGGGGATCTTTTACTATTTTACCATCAACAATAACTTGTCCAGAAGTTTTTTCTAAAAAACCTGCAATAATATATAATAGAATTGTTTTCCCGCAACCACTAGGCCCAAGTATACAAACAAATTCTCCTTTTTTTGCTGAAATATTAATATCTTTTAATATCTCAAAAGTAGTATTGTCTTCAAAAAAAGTTTTATTTAAGTTTTTAATTTCTAACATTGTATAATATACTCCCAATTAAGTTTTAATAATAAGGGTATATTTATTTTTAAACTAATGTATGTAATGTTGTATCCTTAAATCACTTCTTCTTCTTTTTTGTTTTCTTAATCTATTTTCTGGAAGAAAATGACTAAAAAGACCTATTTTTTCTTTTTCTTGGTCTTTTTGATTTCTTTCTCAAGATCTAATTTTTCAAGAAGTTCTTTGTATCTGTTTCTGATTGTAACTTCTGTTACACCTGCAATATCTGCAACTTCTCTTTGAGTTCTTTTCTCACCATTGATTAGAGCTGCAACATATAGTGCTGCTGCTGCAATTCCTGTTGGGCCTCTTCCAGAAGTAAGTTCAACTTTCTGAGCTTGTTCTATAATCTCAACAGATTTTGACTGAGATTCAGCACTTAATCTTAGTGCAGATGCAAATCTTGCAATATAATCTGCAGGATTTGAAGGTAAGATAGTAATACTTAGTTCTCTTGTAATAAACCTATAGGTTCTTCCAATTTCTTTTCTTTCAATTCCAGAAGCTTCAGATAGTTCATCAAGTGTTCTTGGTAGCTCAAACCTTCTGCATGCAGCATATAGGGCTCCTGCAACAACAGATTCCATGCTTCTACCTCTTACAAGACCTTTTTGCACAGCCATTGTATAAATCTTTGAAGCTTCTTCTTCTACTGAACCAGAGAGTTTTAAGAATGAGGATACTCTTTTAAGCTCTGAAAGAGCTAGTTTAAGATTTCTCTCAATAGCAGTTGAAATTCTTTGTTGCCATTTTCTTAATCTCATGAATTTATTCTTGTTTCTGCCTTTTAATTGATAAATATCAGATTTATGACCAATATCTGTTCCAAGACCCCTATCATACTGTGTATATGTCATAGGTGCTCCAGCTCTTCTTTTTCTAGCTGATTCATCAGCATCAAAGCTTCTCCATTCTTGGTCAAAATCAATCATCTTTTCTTCTACAACTAGACCACAATCTTTACAGATGATTTCACCTTTCTCTTTATTCCAGAATAAGTTTATTCCCCCACATTCTGGGCATTTTTTCACAAAAGCCATATTATTTCCCCCAATATATATTAAATGATAATAAAGTTTATAAAAAGGAAAATAGAATAATTTATAAACTTTTCGGTCATTGTTGTTACGTGCACGTTAATTGCTTTATAATCTCTGTTGTTTAGTAATATATATTTAGTAGTTTATCCTCTAACCTACCAACAAGTAAAACTTATAAATAAGTAGACCTTTTAGTAATATGAACAAAAAAGTAGCAAGCCTGAAATTAATCTTGGTGTTTAAATTCTACTTTTTTGGCATACTAAAAATTGGGTTTTTAATTTTCACTCAATTTTTATTATATCGTTTTCATAGTTAAGGGGCAGAGGGAGGAAAAGATGATATTAATACAATATTTAATTATTATATTTGCAGCATTTCTAATTGCTAGAACCCTAGTTAGTTTTCAAAATCACAAATTAGATCTTAAGAAAACAATTTTCTGGATATTAGCCTGGATTGTTCTATTAGTTATTGGAATCTTACCAGAAGTAATGGGTGTTCCTGCAGCAATTCTTGGAATAGGTAGAAGTGTTGATGTATTTGTATATGTGGGTATAGTTATATTATTCTATATTGTATTCTTACTTTACAATAAGAGTGAGAATCAGAGAGAAAGAATAACTAAGCTTACAAGAATAATTGCAATTCAACAAGCAGAAACAGAAGCTTTAATGTTGGAGCGAGCAGATAAAAAGGTTAGAAAAATAATTTCTAGAAAGCCAAAAAAAGCTGTTAGAAAAACAAAAAAAGCTAAGTCTAGAAAAAAGAAAAAGAAGAGGTAGTTTTTCTTATTTTTTTTTAAAATGTTAGCAAAAAAAGAAAGTGAGGAATTTAAAGACTCTATTAGTAAAGCATTAAAAAGAAAACAGACAATTGTTCTACTAGCTCATTCTTCAATAAGTTATAGTGGTAGAGCAGAGGCCACACTTGATTATGGAGACAGAATTATCATAATAAAACCTGATAAGACTTTTCTTGTTCACCAGCCAACAGGTAGTAATGCAGTTATCTATATGAAGCCTGGATCTCAAGTTGAGATATCTGAAGAAGATGGAGAGCTTATACTTCAATCTTCAAATATGACTCTTCATGAACTTGTTGAAGTTAGAATAAAGAAAATAATTTCATTTTCTTCTGCAAGCCTTAGTGATGCAGAAAGAGTTCAGTTATTTGGAACTGAAAAAGACATGTCTGATTATATTTACAACAATCCAGATATTATCAGCAAAGACTTTAAACCTGTCTCAAGGGAAGAACAAACAAAACATGGTTATATTGATGTGTTTGGTCATGACAAAAATGATAATCTTATTGTTATTGAGTGCAAGAGAACAAAAGCAGGTCCTGGCGCACCTCAACAATTGAGAAGATACATCGAACGACTCTCAAAGAGCAAAGGTATTTCTCCAGATAAAATAAGGGGCATTGTTGCTGCACCAAACATTACAAAGAATGCAGAACACATGTTAAAAGAGTTAGGATATAAATTCAAGAAAATTGATCCGCCTGCATATCTTAAGAGAAAAAAAGAAAGTCAGCATAGATTAGAGAGATTTAATTAGTTTTAGAATTCTTGCCATGATGAAAATAAATTCTGTGATCTATTTTTTGCTCTTTGCAAAATTGTTTAATTTCTTTCTCAACTTTATTCCAATAATCACTCTTAGAGAAATAAATGTCTTTATATTTTTCTAATAGTTCAGGATGTTTTTCTTTAAGCCATTTCTGAACAGAATCCCAAATAGAACCTCTAACATTTAAATTTTCAAGCATATAAAAGCAGGCACAATGTTTGGTTTTAAGGATAATTTTCTTCCAATCTGTCAAAAAGGGCAATATTGGACCAATAAAAACATAAGATTTAATTCCTGTTTTTTTTAATTCTTCAAGTGCTTTAATTCTATTCTGAACAGATGAAGTAAGCGGTTCAATTTCTTTACGTAAATTATCATTTAGAGTGGTGATTGTAAAACCACCTTCGCAATTTCTGAATTGTTTGAGTAAATCAATATCCCGTATAACTAAATCAGATTTTGTTTGAACTCCCAAATTTGGTTGTAAAGGAATAAGCTTTTCCAAGATTTTACGAGTAAGTAGATATTTTCTTTCAAGAGGTAAATATGCATCGGTAACAGATGCGAGAAAAATTGATTTTCCTTTATATTTTGTTGTTTTTGTAGGAATTAAGTCTGGTGCATTTATTTTTACATCTACAAATCTACCCCATTCCTCTTTGTGCCCTGTAAAGCTTTTCATAAATCTTGCATAACAATATAAACAAGAGTGTATACACCCAATATAGGGGTTTATTACATAATCTGCATCAGGTAAATTTGACTTGGTTATTATTGATGATGCGTGAATTTCTTTTATTTTCATCATAATTGAATACTAATTTTAATAACGCTTAATTATACCTAATAACTCATAAACAAATCTGTCTGCAAGTTTTCTAAAGTCTTCTGATTCTTTTGCAGTCACATGAATGCAGTTTGGATTATCCTCATAAAACTTCATGCTTGTTTCATTTCCATTTGTGAAACGCATAACCATAAATGAGTTAGAAGTAAGTCCGCAGTTTGTTACAAATATACTTTCATCACGACTTTCATTCTGCAGAAATGCTGTAAGGTTGAAGTTATCATCGTATAGTCCTCCGTTAATAGGAGTTTTAATATATTTTATTCCGTGAAGACGTGAGATTTGCGCTGTTGCAACAACTGCCACTGGTTCTACATCTTCATCAACTGCGACAATAATATGGTCTGCTGAGCTCATAGAAAATACTTTTGTTGCAATTCTTGGATCTACATCAAGATCAAGAACTTCAGTTGGATGATAATTAAATTGTATTTGCATAACTTGTCCATTAACTTTTATGTAAGAGTTCCACATATCCATATCGTCTTTAAAGAATTCATAGTTGTTATAGCTATAATCTTCTGATTCTGGAGAAGGGGATAAATTTAAGAATATTCCTCCAAAGATAATAATAACAACAATTATTGCTGAAATAAAAATTGTCTTTGTCTTCTTCTTTTTTTCTGGTCTATTAATTTTATTTGTATCTTCTGAGATTTTATCGTCCACTTTTATTCCTCTATTGAATAACTCCTGTATAACAATATACAAGTCTATCTCTTAGCATTAAAAAGCCAATTTGGCTTGATTCTGCAATAAGACAATTTCCTTCAACAGTTGTTGAGGTATTTACTCCCTCTTTTAGAAAAATAATTGGTAATGATTCAGATGATTCATTACAACTTGCAACTTCATAAATAGGATATTTATCTGATTCTTCTGTAACAAATGAAATTATTGGTTGTTCTATTATATTTTGAACATCACTCCGGATAAAATCACTGTAAGTTAAACTTTCAGATTCTGGTTCAAACATAATGCCTATGGCACTTGCAGTTTGCAGATTGTAACAAAAAGTTGGATTTATGTAGAATTGTTCAACTTCTTGAGGTAAGTAATTGAAGTTCAGGTCTTTGCCGTTAATTTTTGAAACAAATCCGTTTCCAACATCTTCAAATTTGAATTTGTTATATTTTGTTATTGTTTGATCTTGATTAAGCATAATTCCTAACATAGAAGCAACCATAATTAGACTCAGAAATACGCCCATAATAACTTGATTTCTTTTTTCCTTCTTTTTTTTTCTTTGATCATAACTTGCCATTTTATACCTGAGAAATGCTAGAACTTTTTATAGTTTGTGGTATTATCACATAAGATTTAGTTTAATATCTGCATATAACTCTCTTATCGCATTAAAGATTAATTCTTCATCTCCCTTTGAGAGGTTTAAACTGTAATATGTTTCTCTAACACCCTTATATGCTGTTTTTGCTTCATGAATTTTTCCTGCAGCCATTAGTTTTTTACATGCATCTATTAAATGGTAGAGCAAGGTTATATCTTCATTTGTCGGACTTATCGTAATTCTTTCTTCATGAGGGGTTGCAATGTTTTTTAGTTCTTCATCAATATAACTTTGAAACCCTTCTTTTTCAAGATCAATTTTTCTATGCTCTAGTTCTGCTTGGTTTTGTTTGATTTCTAAGAGAAGATTATTTTTCTTATTAATGTCTGTTTCTAATTTTAAATCCATATCTTTTGACTCTATAAGTTTTTTGCTAAGTTGTGATAGTGTTTCTCTAATTCGATTTTCTTTCTCAAGCATTCTTAGTTCTTGTTCTTTAAGCTCTCTTTGTAAAGTGTATATTTTCTCTTCTTCTATTCGGACTTCTTTTAATTTAGTATGATAAAGTGTATCTGCTTCTATTTGTTCTTTTCCAAATTGTTCTCTGTCAAATTTTAATCTACCTAATTTTATTTGATACTCTCTTTCAAGTTGTT
>CAYZNE010000027.1:0-11337 GCA_964478955.1 uncultured Methanosarcinales archaeon | reverse complement strand
TTAACAAAGAGATAAAAGTTTCTTATAAGCCACAACAGGTTGATCTTATTCCTAAACAATTTAATGGTAAAGTTATAGATTTGTTAAAAAAAGCAGATGAAAAAAATAAATTAAATGAAATTGTTGACACTTTGGATCTTAAAAAAATACTTGATAGGGATATAAAAAATGTTTCTGGTGGAGAACTTCAGAGAATAGCTATAGCTGTTACTGTTCTTAGAGATGCAAATGTTTATTTTTTTGATGAACCAACTTCTTATCTTGATATAAAACAAAGATTAAAAATTAGCAAATTTATTCGAAGTTTGGCTAATGATAAAACTGCTGTCATGGTTATTGAGCATGACTTAATAATTCTTGATTACATGGCAGATCTTATTCACTTAATGTTTGGTAAAGAAGCAATTTATGGTATAACTTCTCATGTAAAGACAACAAAGCTTGGTATAAATACTTATCTTTCTGGCTATTCTAAAGATGAAAATATGAGATTCAGAGATAAAGCAATTACTTTTATTAAACCTTCAACATCTGAGTCAGTTACTGGAAGTTTATTAACAGCTTGGAATAATTTTGAAAAAAAGTTTGGTAGTTTTAGCCTAAGTGTAGAACAAGGTGAGGTAAACAATAATCAAGTGATTGGTATTCTCGGGGAAAATGGTATTGGTAAAACAAGTTTTGTAAAAACTTTAGCAGGTGTTGATTCAAAAGATGTTGACATAAAAGTAAAACTTGCATACAAAGCTCAATATTTAAAAGCAAAAGATGATCTTGTTATTAATGTTCTCCAAAAAGCAATAGAAAAATATACTAACCAATTAATTAAGCCTTTGGATTTAGAAAAGTTATTTGAAAGAAATATTCAAGAACTTTCAGGTGGAGAATTACAAAGACTTGCAATTGCTGTTTGCTTAAGTCAGGATGCAGATTTATTTCTTTTAGACGAGCCATCTGCATATCTTGATGTTGAACAGAGAATACTTGTAAGCAAAGTAATTAAGGAAATGGTTGCAACTTACAACAAAGCTGCAATTGTAGTTGATCATGATTTACTATTTATTGATTACCTAAGTAATAAACTTATTATCTTCGAAGGTGAGCCTGCTCTTAAAGGTCTTGCTAAAACTCCAGTTTCATTAATGCAAGGCATGGATGCATTTCTTAAAGACTTGCAGATATCTTTCAGAAGAGATGATGAAACAAATAGACCAAGAGCAAATAAACCTGATTCTCAATTAGATAGAAAGCAGAAGAGTGAAGATAAGTTGTATTATGTTTAATAAATTTTATAAATAAACACAAACTCACCAATATAAAGGTTTCACAGGAGCTAGTCCTGGAGAGGTTAACATGAAAGTATTTATTGAGAAAGAAAACAAGCAAGTAGTGCTTGACAAAGAATGCACAGCAAAAGAACTTCTTATAGAATTAGGTATTAATGCTACAACTGTAATTCTAGTTAAGAATAATGAAACTATACTTTTAGATGAAAAACTCTCCAAGGATGATGAAGTAAGAATATTATCGGTTGTCTCTGGAGGATAAATAGATGGAATGTAGTTCATGTTCAAAAAAAGCAGTTTACAGTAACCAAGGAAGAAGTTATTGTAAAGATCATTTTCTAAATTATTTTGAAAGAAAAGTTTTTCGAACAATAAGAAAATTTTCACTTATTAAACATGAAGATAAGATTTGTGTTGCTGCATCTGGAGGAAAAGATTCTTTAGCAGTTTTATATATGATTATGCTTTATTGTAAAAAATATAATATTGATTTTTTTGCTTTAAACATTGACGAGGGAATAGCAGATTACAGGAATCATACAATTAATGACCTAAAAAAATTTTGCAAAAAATATAATATTACTTACAATATAATTTCATTTAAAGAAAGATTTGGGTTTATCCTAGATGAACTAATAAAAAAAGGCATAGAAAAAGGTAAAAAACCCTGCACAGTTTGTGGAATTCTAAGAAGAACTTTACTTAATCGTGGTGCAAGAGAATTGGGTGCAACAAAGTTAGTTACAGGTCATAATCTTGATGATGAATCTCAAGCTTATTTGATGAACTTGTTTTTAGGTAGCATGAAACATAGTGCTGCACTCGGCCCAATTACAGGATTTAATGTTAATAATAAATTTGTTCCAAGAATAAAACCATTATATTTTATTTCTGAAAAAGAAACCAGGCTTTTTGCATTTTTGAAAGAATTTGATGTTCACTTTAGCGAGTGTCCAAATATTGAACTGTCTTTCAGGGCAAAAGTTAGAGACAAATTAAATGAGTTGGAGTTGTTAAGAGGAGGAACTAAAAATGGAATAGTTAACGCTTTTCTTGAAGTTTTACCAACTCTAAAAGAAAAATACAAAAACACTAAAAGTTTTGATTACTGTGAAAAGTGTGGTGATCCATGTGCAGGTAAAATATGCAATGCATGTGTATTAGAGGAGGAATTATGTCAAACATAGTTATGCACCTAAGGCGAGCTCATTGTAATAATCAATTGAGTTCGTTGCAGGGGGAGGCTCCCACGGGACTGCAGAACTAAAAGAAAAACTACAAGAATTGAGCGAGAGTGCATAACAAGGTATGAAAATGAAATCAAGAAGTGAAATAATTATTGGAGAAAAAGGAATTAAAAATAAAGTTGTTGCGATAGTTGGAATTGGTGGTCTAGGAAGTTTAACTACACAATTATTAGCAAGAATGCACCCAAAAAATTTAATCTTAATTGATTTTGATAAAGTTGAAGAAGTAAATCTTGAAAGGCAAATTCTTTATGATAAAAAGGATATTGGTAAATCAAAAGTTATTTGTGCAAAAGAAAAATTACAACAATTTTGTAATATTGAAATAAAAAATAATAAACTAAGTAAAGAAAATATAAATTTCAAAGATGTAGATTTACTTATTGATTGCACAGACAATGTTGAAACAAGATTAATAATTAATAAATATTGCAGAAAGAATAAAATTCCCTGGATATATTCTGCTGCAATAACAAGAATTGGTTCTGTCTTCTTTGTTCATCCTGAAGGGCCTTGTTATAATTGTTTTAATCAAAATAAACAGGGAAAAAAGTGCGCTGAAGTGGGAATTCTTAATTCAATTGTCTCATTAGTTGCATCTTTAACTGTAAGTATTGCAATAGAATATCTTGTTTTTAATACTTATCATAAAGAACTATTTAGGATTAATCTTGAGACTTATTCTTTTGATAAAATAAAAGTGAACAAAAATCTAGATTGTGGTGTTTGTAAACATTAAAATTTATAAATTGCGTATCTTATAACATTAATTATGGTAGGCCCAGATTTATTTTCAAATGAAGAAATTGATACCCACATGGATTCTGTTAAAAAGAATGATCAAAATCCTCAGGATAATCTTATTAGAGATATCAATGATTCAGCTAAAAGACTTAAAGTTCTTGAGGACAGATATTTAACTATTAGAAAGAAAACTCAGTTAACTGATCAGAACATGCTTGAGATGGGTAAAAGGTTTAACTCAGAAATAATTGCTTTAAATGAAGAGTTAAACAAATTGAGAATTGTTATGAAAGATATGACTGAGAAAATTAATCAGCTTATTACCGAAACTGGCGGTCTTGCAAAAAGACAAGAATTGATAACTCTGAGTAAATATGTTGATCTTTGGAGGCCAATGAATTTTGTAACTAGAGAACAATTGGATAGAGAGTTGAATCATCTGAGAAAATAGTTATTCACCTAATTCTTCTAACTTATCAAATAAGTTTTTATCTTTGTTTACTTTTTGTTTAGGCTTTCTTTTTTTAATATTTTTATGTTTTCCTAGGTCGTGAAGTGAAATAAATGTTTTTACTTTTTTCTTTTTTAATCTTTTTAGAACTGCAGGGTTTGGCTTAATCATTTCTTCTTTTTCTTCTTCAAACTCAGAAATGATATTTTGTTTTTTTGATTTTAATCTTATTCTTCTTCGTTCTTCGATATCTTTTTGCAGAATTTTTTTTCTTTGCGTTGCTTTTTTTTCAATCTCAATCTCTTGTTCTTTATCTTTCTCTTCTTCTTGTTCAGCTTCTTTTACAATTATTTTTGCCTTTCTAGCAACTGCTTTAGCTCTTTGCATATGCTTTTTGTTTGCTGCATAATCTACTGCTGCATATATCGCAACAGCTGCAATAATAACTATTAGTATTGTGATTGCGATTGTATTTGAATAACCTTGTTCACCTGTTCTGTTATCATTAGAAGTAGTATTGTCATCTTCTGCAATTGCAAAACTAAATATGATGATTAGAATCATTAGTAATAATACAAAGTGGATGAATAGTCTGCTTGCCTGTTCTTTTGCAGATTTAGGCTTTAATTTTATCATAATACTGTTAAGGGAGGCTTTATTTTAAAAAATTATTGTAAATACATTGAGAAATCATAACTTTTATATATTATCAAGGTATATTTTTTATAAAATCAACAGGTGATTAATATAATGTCTACAACAAAAGAAGAATCGTTTGAGCATTCAGCAAAGTTGAATATAACAGAAGAAAATCTAAAAACAGCTTTTGCTGGTGAAAGTCAAGCTAGGAATAAATATACTTATTTTGCTAAAGTTGCAAGAAAGCAAGGTTATCATTATATAGCTAAAATCTTTGAAGAGACTGCTATGAATGAGATGCAGCATGCAAAAGATGAGTTTAAACTTCTAAAAGGAATTGGAAATACAGAGACAAACCTTAAGGCAGCAATAGAAGGAGAACATTACGAGCATGAAAGTATGTATCCTAAATTTGCTAAAGAAGCTGAAGAAGAGGGTAATACTGAAACAGCAAAACTCTTTAAAGAGATTGCTGAAGTTGAGAAGCATCATGAAGCAAGATACAAAAAGCTTCTAGAGATGGTTCAAAATAAAACTGTTTACAAGAGAGATAAACCAATTAAGTGGAAATGTTCTAAGTGTGGATATATTCATGAAGGCACTGAGCCTCCAAAGGAGTGCCCAAGCTGTAAGCATCCACCAGAATACTATGAACCAGAAGATATGTGTTCATTATTATAATTAGGAGGTAATTATATATGGCTAAGCAAAATACTTGGTATAAGTGTGAAGTTTGTGGAAACATTGTTTCTGTTGTTAATGCAGGTCCAGGAGAACTTGTTTGTTGCAATCAACCAATGGGTGAACTAAAAGTTCAAACTGCAATGGATGAAGGAAGAGAAAAACATGTGCCTGTTGTAACTGTTGAAGGAGATAAAGTTACTGTTGAAATGGGAAGCAATCCTCACCCAATGGATCCAGATCATCACATACAAGTAATCCAAATAATAAGAGATGGTGTTGTTGTTGAAGGAAAAAGAGTTTATCCTGGACACGATCCAAAAGCAGTATTTACATTAGAAGATGTTGAAGGAATAAAAGTAAGAGTTCTCTGCAACAAGCATGGTCTCTGGATAAACTAGGGGTGTAAAATGAAAAAACAAGTTATAGAAAAATTAGCAGCACTGATTACTGTAGCATTTGGTCTTGTTGCAGCTCTTGCATGGAATGAAACTATCAAAGCAATTTTTCTTGAAGTTTTTGGGACTGCAGAGGGAATATGGCCATTATTAGTATATGCTGTTGTTGTGACAATTATTGCAGTTCTTATAACCATTCATATTGGTAAGGCTGCAGATAAAGCAAAATAATTTTTTTATCACTTTTTTTATTTTAATATTTTAAAATGAAAACAGATATTGATAAAATACACAAAGTTCTAGGCAAAGAAGTAAAGAATTATAAGGTTCCTATTGTTGATTTAGTTGAAATCCAGACAAAAGATCCTTTTAAGATTCTTGTGGCAACACTTCTTTCTGCAAGAACAAAAGATGAGGTTACAGCTAAGGCTTCTGCAAAGTTATTTAAGAAAGTTAATTCTTTTTCTGATCTTAACAAGTTAACAGTAAAGCAGGTTGAAAAATTGATTTATCCTGTTGGATTTTATAAGACAAAAGCAAAGCATTTGAAACAGCTTCCAATAATTATCAAGGAAAAGTTCAATAATAAAACTCCTAAGACAATTGAAGAATTAATTGAACTCCCAGGTGTTGGAAGAAAAACTGCAAATTTAGTTTTAGCAATTGCATTTAAGATTCCTGCAATCTGCGTTGATACTCATGTGCATAGAATAATGAATAGATTTGGTTATGTAAAAACAAATAGTCCTTTGCAGACAGAAATGCTTTTAAGAAAAAAACTTCCAAAGAAATACTGGCTCACAATAAATTCAATTCTTGTTGCATTTGGCCAGAATCTTTGCAAACCTTTAAATCCTAGATGTGATTCTTGCCCTGTTAAGGATTATTGCAAGAGAGTTGGAGTTAAAACTAAATATGGTAAATAAAATATTAAAAGATGTTAAATCTTTGCAAAACTCTGAAATTAATAAGATTGTTCTTAATAGAGTCAGGGAATTTTCTTCTTTTAAGAATAAATCTAGTGAAGCATGGTTTTCTGAATTATGTTATTGTATCTTGACTGCAAATTCTAAAGCAAAGACTGCTCTAGCAGTACAGAAAGAGCTTGGCTCTGAGGGTTTTTTAGTTTATTCACACGAAAAATTAGCAGAAATAATAAAGAAGAATAAGCATAGATTTCATAATAATAAAGCAAAATACATTGTTGAAGCAAGAAAATTTGAGAACATAAAAAATAGAATTCAAGGTCTTGCTCAACCTGGGGATTATAAGTCTCATTCAAATGCAAGAGAATTTATTGTTAAAAATATTAAAGGGTTAAACTATAAAGAAGCTTCTCACTTCTTGAGAAATGTTGGTTATTTTAATCTTGCAATCTTAGATAGGCACATATTTGATATAATGGTTAATTATGGTTTACTTAAAGAAAAACCAAAGTCCCTTACAAAAAAGGGTTATCTTGCAATTGAGGAAAAATTTAACTCTCTTGCACATAAAGCAGGAATTGCTCCTGGTGTATTTGACCTGTATGTTTGGTATCTTAAGACAGGAGAAATATTAAAGTAAACTAACAATCTGATAGATTTGTGTTCTAATAAATGGTTGCAGAGAACTATCGTTTGATATTTCATCAAGTATTGCTTCAGATTTATGAACTCTAGTTTCTTGCGACTCGTCTTCATTAGTTAGAATTAATATAATATTATCGATTTTTGATTTTAAGTTCTTGGGAATTCCTACTTCTTGTTTTAGCATTTTTAATGCTTCTATTACTTCTGCAAATTCCATTTTCATTACCAATCATTATTTCTTCCCTTTATCAAGATTTGATATTATATCTTTCTGCATTTTATCAGCTTTTTCTTTTAATTTTTCTTCTTGCTTTTCAAAAGATTTAATTCTAATACCTAAAACTTCTTTCTTTTTTTTAATATCTTTAATAAGGTCTTCTTTAGTAGAATTGATCATTATGTTTCCTACAATTTTGTAGGCATTGTCTGTTTTTTCAAGAGCTTCAAGTGCAGAGTCATACTCTGATAGTTGAGTGACAAATTGTTGTTTTTGTGCACTGATATTAGCAACATTCTGTTGTAACATTGATAATTCTTGAATCAAGTTTTCATCTGTCATTTTATTCCTTTACAGCATCTTTAGTCTGATAGTAAACAGAAAGCATTGTTGTTATGCCGTTAATGCTTGCTCTTAGCGAGACTATATCTTCACTCTTAATAATTATTATTAATTTTTTATCTTGTTCTTGAAAAGTTGTTTTACTTGTTTTTGCATCAAAGTTATCTGCGCTTAACAATTGCTTTATTGCTTCAATATCTTCTGTAATCTCAATTGTAGTCTTAAACATTCTACCTTGCTTTTACTTTTGTTATTGTACTTCTTGGTTTGAAGATTATCTTACTTCCACAGTAGGGGCATCTAACTCTTTTTTTTATGTATCTGTCAGAAATTTGCTTATTACAGTTAAAACATTTATAGTTTGCCATATTAGCCTCCAAACCTTACTCTTCAACCCTTTCTTTTAATTTAGGTATTTTGTCAACAAAATATGCTTTGCTTGTGAACTTTGCATTGCATTTGCTACATTCCCAAATACCCAAGTTAACTTTTTTAACTTTTTTGAATTGACAATAAGGACATTTATAGGTTTTCTTTTGTTGTGCTTCAATTTTTCCTAATTTGAATCTTGTAGTTCTTCCATATCTAGAACCTAATCTTCTTGTTGTACCAGATTGTTTTGTTGCCATTTTATTTTACCTTTTTGATCATTATTTTAGGATATGGGGCTGCCCAGATTCGAACTGGGGTCTTCTGGTCCCAAACCAGAGAGGATGGACCAGGCTACCCTACAGCCCCATTATGAATATATGTCTAGGAATAATATTGCCTTTTAAAAGCTTTCGCTTTATATTTTGGACTTCTATCCCCTTGAAAACCATAAAGTATTTAAAAATAGCTCATATTTGCAATATTTATGGTTAGTTCAAAAACAAATAGTAAGAATACTACTGAATCTGTTAAAAATGCGCTTTATTCTTATAGTACTAATGAGAGTGATCTTGAAAGTGAGAATAAACTTCTTAGAGAAACAGTTATGCAGTTGAGAGATGAAGTTAATAAAATGATGATGCCTCCATTAATGGTTGCAGAAGTATCTGAGGTATTTGATAATAATGTTTTAATTCAAATTCCAAATGGTAACAAATTTTATGTTAACAAATTAAATAGTGTAAAGAACATTAAACCGGGTGATACTATTCTTGTTGAACAAAAGAATTTAACTGTTATTGAAAAAATTAATTCTGATAAGAAGTTTAATGTTGAAAAATTCTTAATAATTGAAAAGCCAGTTATTACTTTCAATGATATTGGTGGCTTAAAAAAAGAAGAGCAAGAAATAAAAGAAGTTATTGAGCTTCCACTAAAGAAGCCTGAGCTTTTCAAAAAAGTTGGTATTAAACCTCCAAAGGGGGTTTTATTATATGGCCCGCCGGGAACTGGGAAAACTCTGCTTGGTAAGGCTGTTGCAAACTCAACAAACAGTACTTTTATCGAGATTGTTGGTTCTGAACTTGTGCAAAAATTTATTGGTGAAGGGGCAAAGCTTGTTAAAGAAATCTTTGAGTTAGCAAGAGAAAAAGCACCATCTATAGTTTTTATTGATGAACTTGATAGTTTGGCTGCAACTAGAATGGAAGTTGGAACTTCAGGTGAAAGAGAAGTTCAAAGAACTTTTATGCAATTGCTTGCAGAAATTGATGGTTTCAAGAATCTTGATGATGTTAAAATAATTGGTTGCACAAACAGAAGAGATATTCTTGATCCTGCAATCACTCGCCCAGGCAGATTAGACAGATTAATTCTTGTAAGTAATCCTGATGCTGAAGGCATAAAAGAAATTTTTAAGATTCACACTAGAAGAATGACACTTTCGAAAAATTTTGATTATGACTCAATTTACAGAAAACTTGAAGATTGTTCAGGTGCAGAGATTCATGCAATGTGTACAGAAGCAGGTTACTTTGCAATAAGAAAAAACAGAACAACTATTTCTCTGAAAGATTTTAAAGCTGCAATAGTGAAAGTTAAGAAAGCTGAAGAAGATGATGAGAACTATGTAAGAATGTTCGGTTAGTTTAATAGAGATACCAGCTTATTTTTCTTAGTGCTTCACTAAAAGAAGCTTCTATCAGTGATTGTGATTTATCCTCTATTAATAAACCTTTAGCCCATAACATATTAATACAATGATTGGCAGGTTTTATTTCTTTACCATAAATTGATTTAACTTCTCCTTTAACTAATCCTAATCTGTAGAGATATGATGCAGCTGCTAAAGTTGGACATGAAAACTTTATTTCACCGTTTTTCTTTTTCCAGCTTACAAGAAATTCTATTACTGATCTAAACTTTTCAAGATTTTCTCTGATAAATGTTCTTTCTCCTGAGTGAATTATATCTCTCTGTTCTGGGTCAAGATTATCAACTAATTGCTTTGCTTGAGAAAAAAATGCTGATTCTAAGTATATGCAATCTGGTTTGATATTTAATTTATCTATAAGTTTATTTATGAATTTGTCTGTCACAGGTTCATTTGAATGAATATCATCAATCATTATACACTTCTGAATTTCATCATTCTCAAGCATCTTCATTATTCTTGGCATCCAAATATTATTATCTGCTATTACTCTACCAGTATCACTCGCTCCAGGTGTTACGTGGCAATATTCAAGACTTATTTTCATTTCAAAAACCTCTTATGATTAAATATTTCTGTTTTTAACTATTTTAATTTTTCTTTGATATGTTTTATGATTAATTAAAACACCAACTCTATATTCTTTGATTTCTTTTGGGATAGTTACTTTATTTAATAGTTCTTCAGGATAATATCTTTTTAATCCTATAACATCGTAAACTCTTTCGTAGACTTCAATATTTATCTGTTCACTTCCCCATTTTAAGTTGTTTAAGTCATAAATGATAACTAATACTATTAAGATAGTGAAAGTTAATATAGAGCCCATTATTACCCCAAATGTTCCTGGTATTTGTATGTAAATCCAGATAAGAATTAATGAAAATGCTAGAAGAATAAGTGCAATCCAATGATATGCTCCAAGTTTATCTTTTCCCCTTGATAGTATTTCTTTTCTATGTTTTGTAAATTGATCAAAGATATTTAGCACTCTTGTTAAAGGTACATCCATCTTTTTATTTCTTAAGTCTATTAATGGTTTATACAATGCAAAATATTCTTCTTTCAATTTTTCTTGATAATTATGTAGCTCAAATTCTAAGGATTTTATAATATATTTATCTATTTTATCTGCGAATTTTTTAGCAAGACTTTTGCCAGCTAACTCTACAAATTTATAGATATTTTCTAAATTTGCAGTTTCAGCTGAAATTAAACTTCTAATTTTTGTAAATCTATCCCATAATGATGCAATAAAAAAACCTGATAATATTGCAAATAAGAAACTAACAAATGATAAAATGGTTTTTATCTCATCTGTGATTAAATTTCCTCCTAAAGGATTAAATATTGATATTGAAATAGATATAAGAAGAAGAATGGCTATTAATATAATATTGTCATTTTTTGCTTTCACAACCTTATTTTTAGTTTATCTATATTTAAAGGTTATTATTTAAGATGAAGAGAGGTTTGGATAGTTTACGTTATTTTCGAAATATTTTCTATTTTTTATAAGAAACTTATTTATTTAAGTGTTCTATTTTATTTGTATGGCAAAAATAATTCCTTTTGAGAAAATACAGCAACTATATAATTCTTATAAGAAAATTGCTAAGAGTTATGGAATTAACAAATCAACTTTAACTTCAAAAGATATAATAAAGATTAAGTCAATTGT
>CAYZNE010000026.1:0-11375 GCA_964478955.1 uncultured Methanosarcinales archaeon | reverse complement strand
TTGTAAATTCTGGCCAGGTTTTGTCAACAAAAATCCATTCAGAATATATAGATTGCCAGGGTAAGAAATTAGAAGTTCTTCTTTGACCAGAAGTTCTTATTATTAGTTCAGGTTCAGAGTTAAGATATAAATATCCTCCAAAAGATTCTGTGTTTATTTCTTCTTTAGATATTTTTCCAGATGCAACATCATCAACAATTTTTTTTACTGCATCAACAATTTCTTCTCTTCCACCATAGGCCATTGCAAAATTCAATTTTCTTGCTTTGAAATCTTTTGTTCTTTTTTCAAGCTCATTAAGAATATTTTGAATCTTTATTGGTAATAAATGTTTTCTACCTATAAAAGTTATTTTTATATCATTACTAATTACCTCTTTAAATCCTTTATCAGTAAGATAATAAGAAAACTTTTCTTCAAGAAGCTTAAAAAGAAAATCAACCTCAGCTTTAGGTCTTTTAAGATTCTGCATAGATAAAGTATAAATAGTCAATTCATTAATATCAAACTTTTTAATCCAATCTAAGAACTTTCTAAGAATATCTGCACCTAATCTATGGCCTTCCCATGGATTTTTTGCTATTTTCTTTGCAAATCGCCTATTTCCATCAAGGATAATGCCCAAATGTTTCGGAATTCTAAGTTCTTGTGTCATTTTAATCTAAAAATATAAATACTAGTGAGTAAATTATATATTTGTTTTTAAACTTTATGAATAAATTAAAAATCCTAAAAAGGATTTTCAGTCATAACTAACATTATAAAATGGCAAAGTTAGATGTGAGTAAACTAAAAGAGTGTATATTTTACGAAAAACTCGAAAGTTCTCTGGTAAAATGCAGGCTTTGCCCACATAATTGTATAATAAAAACAGAAAATACAGGGGTTTGTAATACAAGAATTAATATTAAAGGAAAATTATATAGTTTAACCTATGGAAAACCAGTTTCCATATCTGTTGATCCTATTGAGAAAAAGCCATTGTTTAATTTTCACTCTGGAGAACAGATTTTATCTATCGGCACAATTGGCTGCAATTTAAAATGCAAATTCTGTCAGAATTATAATATTTCTCAAGCAAAAGCAATAGATTTCTATAAAAAAATAAAAACAGTTGAACCACAAGAAATAATTAATATTATAAAACAGAAAAACCTGAAGCTGATTGCATTTACCTATACAGAACCAACAATTTTCTATGAATACATGCTTAATATTGCTAAACTTGCAAAACAAGATAATATAGAATGTGTGATTGTATCAAATGGTTTCATAAATAAAGAACCACTA
The DNA here is from genome assembly GCA_964478955.1 of uncultured Methanosarcinales archaeon. GTDB lineage: Archaea > Nanobdellota > Nanobdellia > Woesearchaeales > CAYZNE01 > CAYZNE01. The sequence continues at coordinate 10,085 of CAYZNE010000026.1, read as the reverse complement.
AAAAAATTGTGTAAGCATATTTCTGCTGCAAACATTGATTTAAAATCTTTTAACAAAGAATTCTATAAAAATATTTGTTCTGCAACTCTTGAACCGGTTCTTGAATCTCTGAAAATCTTAAAAGAAAATAATATTCATATTGAAGTTACTAACTTAATCATTGAATCAAAAAACGATTCTCTTGAAGAAATTGAGAATATTGCAATCTGGATAAAAGAAAATATTGGTAAAGATACAGTTTTGCATTTATCAAGAGCCTTTCCAATGTATAAAATGCAGAATATAATGCCAACACCTATTTCTACACTTTATTCTGCGCAAGAAGTTTGTAAGCATCACCTAAGCAATGTATTTATTGGGAATGTTTAGTATTCTTATTATATTATTAAGCACACAAAGATTTAAATAGTTATTAAATAAAAATTAGTATAAGGGGTACATAGTTTACAGCGACGTGAAAGCATGAATAAAGGAAACATAGGAATAGATGAATCTAATCATGGCAACTTTCCAGAAATATATGTTGCAGCTTTTTCTCTTAAACCTGAAGATATAAAATTATATGCGCGAGCTAAGTTAGAAAAAACAAGATGCGCAAAAAATGTTAAGAATATATTAAAACGAGTTGAATTTAAGTACATAGTTATTGAGAGATATTACAAGCAGGATTTTGGGGTAATGGGCACTAAAATAATAGTTTTAACAGAATTTTTTAAAGCATTCCCACACATTAATACAGCATATATTGATGGGCAACTAATCCCGCAAATAAAAACTGAAGTAACCAAAATCATTGGAAAAAGAAAAACTCCGAATATAGTTGACATTATTAAAGGAGATAAAAAAATTAAATTAATAAATATGGCAGATAGAATTGCTTATTACTTATTCAAGAATCATACTTCTGATAGTGAAAAAGCAAGTGAAATTAGAGCACAATACATGAAAAACTTAATAACACCTAACTTAGCACAATATGCAAATATGTTAATCACTTCTTAACAAAAACTGTCTGCGTAGGAAATGCCATATCAATTCTCTTTTTTGCAAATGCTTCAACAATACCTAAGTTCACTTTCTGCTGAATATCTCTATAAATTGTATAATCTCTTGTATCTATAAACATCACAATCTCAAAATCTAGAGAAAAATCACCAAAACCTGTAAAATGTGCTCTATCAAAATCAACCTTATCAACCTTATCTATAATATTCTTAATGATAATAGGAATATTTTTAAGTTTTTTAGGTGAAGTTCCATATTCTACACCAAGTTTAAATGCAACTCTTCTCTTTCTCATTTTTTTATAATTCTGAATTCTAGTTTCAGTAAGTTCTTTATTTGAAACAACTAATTCTTCTCCTTGCAAAGTCTCGATTCTTGTTGTTTTAATACCAATTTTTTTTACTGTTCCAGAATGTGCACCAATAACAATGTAATCTCCAATATGAAAAGGTTTGTCTAAATATATAGAAATAGATGCAAAAATATCTGCAAACACTCCTTGCAATGCAAAAGCAATTGCAAGACCTCCAATTCCAAGACCTGCAACTAATGAAGTAACATTTAAACCAATGTTGCTTAATATAAACACTAAAGCAATTGCCCAAATTACCCATGAAACTAATGATTTAATAACAGGAATAAGATTAGTATTAACACCTGTCTTTGATTTTTTTGCTTTTGGCATCCAATATATTTCAAGAGCAGAGTGTATTAATTTTGTAATTCCCCAGGTAATAAGAACTACTGTTATTATAGTAAAAATTTTATTTATTACATTATCAAATGCAGGAGTCAAAACTAAATACCTAAAAGCAAAATAAACTCCCAGAAAGAATAAAGTAAAAAGTATTGGTTTTTCAAAAGCTTCTGCAAGTATGTTATCAATCTGTGTTTCTGTCTTTTTTGCAAGAGAACGCAAGTATTTTTTGAATACAAACGAAACAAATTTTGCAACTAAAAAAGAAATTATAATAATCCCAATAAAATATATATAATTCAACACACTATTATTCCATAATATATATTCTAATAAAAATTCTAACATTTTAATCCTCCCCTCCAAACACTTATCACAACTTTAATGTTGTAACTTTACTTATTCCATGTTCATTCATGGAAATTCCATAAAGATTTTCTGCATCAGTTATTATAGAATCATTATGACTTATTACAACATACTGTGCTTTATGTGAATAATCTGCAATAAGCTGTGCAAGTTTTTCAGAATTTCTCTTGTCAAGTGCTGCATCTACTTCATCAAGAACATAAAATGATGCTGGCTCATGCTCTTGAACTGCAAATAAAAATGAAAGTGCTGTAAGAGTTTTTTCTCCTCCTGATAAGGATCTTATATCTAGGAATCTTTTTCCTTTTAATCTTACTTTTATGCTTAACCCAGCTTCAAAGATTTCTTCTTCATTCTCAAGATACATTGAACCTTCACCTTTTGTTGTAAGAGTAGAAAAAATTCTCTGGAAATTCTTATTAATAACTTCATATGTAACCATAAATAATTCTTTTTTCTTTGAATCAATTTCATTTATTAAGACAAGAACATCTTCTTTTTCTTTTGCAAGTGATTGTTTTTTATTTAATAGAGATTTATATTCATTTTTAGCTTTATCATATATTTCAAGTGCTTTCATGTTTACTGCACCAAGATCATCTGCCATTCTCTCAAATTGTTTTATTTCTCTTTCTATCTTAGAAATCTCTTTATCTTTAAATGGATGAACATCCTTATATTGACTCATTTCTTCTTTTAGACCTGCAATTTCTGCTTTTATTCTTGCAGTATCAAGTTTGATTGCATTTATTTTTGCTTCATTAACTTTTATTGTTGTGCTATTATTGAAAACTTTGTTTTCAAACTTAGATACATCCTCAGATAATCCTGATCGCTTGTTAAACAATCCTTTGAATTGAGCATAAAACTTTTTCTCGTCTTTTTCTTTTGTTAGAAGTTCTTTTTCTTGTGTTTTAACAAGTGAAAATAAACTTTTTTGTTCTTTTACAAAATCAACATCTTCTCTTGAATGCTGTTTTAAGATTTTATCTATATTATCAAGTTCTGGCTTAAAGATGCTTGAAGATTCTGATTCAAGATTCTTAATATCCCCCTGCAACTGAATAATTAACATCTTAAATTCTGTTCTTTTTTCTTCAAGAGTATTTAATTCTGCAATTTTTGTAGGATTATTTAACTGAGTTACTTTTTCTCTTAATTCTTGTTTCTTAATCTTTATCTGAGTTAGTTCTTTTGTTTTATCAGAAATCTTATCTTGAGATTCATCAAGTTTCTTTTCTAATTCAGATTCTTCTTTTCTTAATTTATCTTTTGCTTTTTTACTTGCATCAAGATCTTCTGAATCAATATGAAGAGTTTTTTCTAATTTTATTATATCTCCTTCAAGCTCTGCTTTCTCTACTCTTAATTTTTGTATTAATTCCTCGTTAATACTTCTCTTATTTTCTAGCGAACCAATAATTATTTCAATATCATTAATCTCTTTTTTTAGTTTTTCTAAACCTTGAGAAAGTTCTTTTTCTTGAAAACCAAGGCCTCTTTGTTTAACTCTGTGCCCACCCTTCATTGCACCGCTGGTTTCAACTAAGTCACCAGTTAGGGTAACCATTCTTGTTCCACCAATACCTATGTTTTTTGCAGTATCAATATCATCAACAACTAGCGTATTTCCGAAAACATAAGAGAAAATCTTTTTGAACATAGGTTGGTAATCAATTAGATCGAGAGCCAAACCTTCAACACCAGATTTTTTCATAGTTCTCAGTTCTGTTTTAATTAAAGGGGCATTAATTTTATCCATTGGCAAGAATGTTGCAATTCCCAACCTCTTTTCTTTAAGGAATTTAATACATTGTGCAGCAGTATCTGCAGTGTCAACAACAATACTCTTTATTCTTCCTCCTGCTGCAACCTCTAATGCTAATGCATATTTTGATTTTACATTTCCAAGATCAGAAACAGTTCCAAATACTGTTCCAGAGAACTGACTTTTGTTGTCCATGATTCCTTTAATTGCTATTCCTCCAGCAATTGATTCTCGAATGTTTGAGGACTTTGCTCTAAGTTTTGATTCTTCTTCTTTTTTACTTAGTAATTTTGAACGAGCATTATTTAATTGAAGAGATAAACTAGAATTTTCAGATAGCGCAGTGCTTAATTCTTTTGTTGCTTTTTTGAACTCTTGTTTTTTTGTTTTAAGATTATTTAATTCGTCTTTGTTCTTTTTTGAAAGTTCGAGAACTTTTTCTATTTTCTCGTCAATACTTTGAAGCATTATTTCGATTCTGTCTTTTTCTCTCATGACATTTTGTTGATCTTCACGAAGTTTATGTAACTCTTCTTGTATTTTGTCAGAATCAGCATCTAATTTTGTTACTTCTTTATCAATCTCCGCTGCACCATTAAGAGAATTCTTTTTTCTGAAATCAGCAATAGCTTTTTCTATATTTTTTAATTCTTGTTCTTTTGTGCTTATCACTTTTTGCTTATCTTTCTTTTGCTTATCGATTAAAGTTAATTTTGATTTTATTTCTGATTTGGTTGATTCTAATTCTTTTTTTCTTAAAGAAATCTTTTCTATCTCAGTATCAAGTGTTTGTATTCTTTGATTGTTAACTGCAACATCAACTTTCAACTTTTCAACTTGTTTGTGGAGTGCAACTTGATCTTTTTCCCCTCTTGATTCAATCTCTTTGTTTATACTTGCAATCTCAGAATTCTTTTCAGTAATTGTTTTCTTTACTTTATTAATGGTTTCTTGAGACTTTTTATTATCCGCATGAAGTTTAGTTAATTGTTTTTCAAGATTATCTAGATTCTTAGAACTATCATCTTTTTTGTATGTTAATAATGTGAATTTGTTTCTTTTTATCTTGTCGTCTAATTCTTTATATTTTAATGCCTGATTTCTATCTTTTCTCAGCTCTTTAATATAAGTGTCTCTCTCTGCAAGAATAACTTCTGCTTCATTAATTCTTTGCTCAACTCTATTTAATTCGTTCATAGATTTCTTTTTTTTATCTTCATAAACAGAAATCCCTGCAATTTCTTCAATCATCTTTCTTCTTTGCTCTGAAGACATTTCAATCATCTGAGTAATTTGACCTTGCAGAATAATATTGTAACCATCTGGATTAATTCTTGCTGTAGCTAAAAGCTCAATTATTTGAGTTCTTGTGACAGTTTTATTATTAATTTTATATTTACTATTACCCTTAGGACTTAAGACTCTTGTAATCTTTATTTCGTCTCCTTCAGCAGGAAACTCATTTTTTAAATTTGAGAAGTATATACTAACTTCTGCAGATTTTGCAGGGGTCTTAGATTTTCCACCATTATAAACTAGATTTCCTGTCTTTTCAGCTCTTAGGCCTTTTGCACCTGATTTCCCAAGAACAAAGCACAGAGCATCAATAACATTACTCTTTCCTGCACCATTTGGTCCAAGAACACAGTTAAAGCCATTTCCAAACACCATTTCCACTTTATTTGCAAATGACTTGAATCCCTTCATCTCTAGTTTCTTAATAATTGTCATGAATACACCCTGATTAGCATCTTAAAGCAGATACTATGTAATATACTATAATTTACTAGTAGAATCACAAATATATTATTTATAAAGATTTAGGTTTGATTAAGGTAATAAAGATTAAAAATCATCAAAACTATTTCTGAATGCAGTAATCTTCCCTGAATCAAGATTTAAAATAAAATTATCTATTTGTAAAAGAAAATCTTCAGCAATATCCAATAAATTATTCGCAACATTTTGATCTAATTCTTTATCTGAAATATAATATTGCCTATTAATCCTTTCTTTTCTTGCATTTGTTAATAATCCAGATAGATCTTTCATACTATAAAGTCTATTTAATAAAAGTGATGCCACAGTATGGTTTTCGCATTTAATCCCACAAAAGAAAAATAATGAAAGCGTTATTGAATACATAGAATAATAAGAATCTATAATAGAGTTCTCATAAAGTTTTTCTTTGTAGAGAACTTTTGCAGATTTTAAATAATTTATCGATTTAAATTTATATGCATCTGAAATCTTTTTGGATTTTTCAACTAAGATAAGTTTTTTCTCTTTCTTCAACTTCATTAAAAAATTCTGTTTTTTCATAAAATTCTTCAACTCCTCGAATAATAATATGGTTATTTATTATTTCTTTAATCAGCAAATCTTTTGTATTGAATTTTCCTGACTTTATGCTAAGTTTTGAATAAATATTATCTAGATTCTCCTTCGATGAAATGTAAATATCAAGGTCACTTGACTTATTTGCATTGAACTTAGCATAACTTCCAAATAAAATTATCAATGAAGAATTAGATTGCCCAAGTATTCTAATAATTATAGATTGTAAAATTGGATATTTTTCGATTAATTGTAGAAATTTATAGTTTTCAGCATTGTAAACATATCTTTTTGCAACCAAATTATCCTTAATAAAAAATATTTTATTCTTACCTTGCTGTTTGTAGTCAAGAATGTTTAGATTCATTAAGTCTTTTAATATTCTCTGAATTGTTGTCAAAGAAGCACTTATTTGTTTTGCTACATTTCTTCCATGTTGCGATTGCTTAATTAATTGCAAAAGAATTTCATATTGCAGATTGATGCTTTTTTGGTTCATATGATTCAGAAATGAATCATTGTTTATAAAGATTTAGGTTTAGAGAGAGTTATTTTTCTTCTTTTTTTTCACTCATTTTTTATCACCATCATAAACTCCAAATGCATACCCCTGAGACTGCCAAATATCACCTGAAAGTTTCAATCTATACCTACCATCAACTCTTTCAAAAGAAATGTTAGAACCAGTAATTTTGGGAAACGAGAGGTCATTGCTCACAGAACCCAAATAACATTGTGGATGTTTATTATCATTATTATCAAATGGGAGATGAACTAATTTTAATAAACCTGCTTCTCCAACTAAGGCTTTAGCATATTTATTATTTGCTAACTTAGATATAGAATTCAAAAATCCTGTTTGATATTTTTGATCAACAGATCTTACAAACATATTATGCTTTTTTAGAACATGTAACAAGGTATCTAGTCCTAATCCAGACAATTTATTACGATTATTTTCTAAATCTTCGGGGATTGAAATTAAACCATTATTAGGAAAAACTTTTATTTTTTCATCAGAAATCCACAATGTGTTTGTAGCAATAATAAACCTACTGTCTTGAAGCTGATCAATTATGAATGTCGCATAGGAGATACTACTCTTATCAACACCTCCCAAAGAAAAGGCATCATAAATAATTGAAACCGTTTCAGGCATAGTAGCCATTCTTAAACCATCTGCAGTTATTTGTTTCTTAAGAACAGGCTCACTGTTTTTACCATACATTGAAAAAATTAATTCTCCTTCATCGTGAGGAATAGAAAACTTCATTATTTGCTTAATTGTCTTCATTTTTTATCACCATCATAAAAGCATTCTTTGCAACATCTGTAATCTTCAAAAAGACAATTCCAATAATCATCAATATTAATAGTGTTTTAGTTTTCATTTTTCATCAACCTTATTTTGTTTTTTTCTTTTCATGTTTTTTAAGATAAATAACATAACCTGGAAGAACAACATCTAAAACCCTATTTGTTCTTTTTTCACCTGTAAGATTTACAGAACCATCATTAAATAATACATTAACATAATTCTTTCTATCTTCTAAAATACAATCTGTTAATTTTTTATGGTTCTTTAATAGACTATCTTGCCTTACAGATGAAATAGTAGATTTAAACTTTGGTGGCTTTGGATTAGTAAGATAATCATCAGGTATTTCAAGGTCATAAATGTTTATTTGATCAATATAAAAACTATTTTTTTGTTTTGAGAATACACGAATATTTGGTTCTGTTGGCATATCTAAAATAGACATATTATTAGAATTATTACTCAACTCTTGAAGCGTTTGATTCATAGTCACGATTTCTAAAACAGATATTCCTGGAATACATGGCTTAGAGTAAAAGCTTGCTACTTCTTTATGCATCTCTGCATGAACAGTAATCTTTTCTATTTTTTTCTTTATTAAATCTGCAAACAAAACTTGAGAGTATCTCGACTTAACCTTACCTACAATATCAAATATCATATCAATTTCAATAGGTTTTTCTAAGCTTGAATTATCTCCTGCCAAAATTCTATCCCATAAACTTAAAAGATAATCATTTACTAAACTTGTATCCTCTTTTGACAACAAATATTTGTCAATATGTTCAGGGTTTTTGGCTAATTTTTTCAAAAACTTTAGTTCTCTGCTTTTCTTACTAAACAAAGGTCTAATGACCTTACCACTAAAACTTCCTAAATAAGCAAATGGAATAGAAAAAACTCTCTCAGGATTGATAGTTCCGGATTTGGTAGTTACATCAACAATTGAATGTGTATATATATAACTTAAACTAATAATTAAAGGCCAAACTTTTTTAAGTTTTTTAACTCCTGATCTAAAACTTGTTATTTTTTCATTTGACAATGTTTCTATATTTGATAAATTTGGAAACTTTTCAATTGTAAACTCTTTATAAGAATTAGGTAATAATTCAATTAAATCTAATCCTTCTTCAAACCGTTCATATGGCAGAATGAAACTACTTGCAAAACCTAAACCAAAGCCCCATGCTGCACTTTCAATAATCTTAGTTAAATCCATTTTTTTATTTTTACTTTTTTTCTGACATTTTATATTTGCCTTATAATAAAAAAACTAAAAAAACTAAAAATTCATATTAACGTATGCACCCATTACTCCTGTGTCATCGATTTTAACTTCAACAAGACCTTTCTTAAAATCATATGTTATAATTGCACTTAGACTTGAAGCTTTATCTTTTAGATTATACATTTGTTGCAAAGTTGTTCTTACTGTACCAAAATTACGACCTAATGTGGCAAGAACTTCTTCTAAATCTTTATCAGTTCCATTAACTCTGAACTGTGTAACAAAACCACCTTTACTTTTATTACCATCAGCAGTAAAGTAAGGACTATCATTTTCACCCCAACCAACAACTGATTCACCCCAGCATTTAGGACCTTTTGCTGTTAGTGCACCTTTTCCATTTTGACCAAAATAAACTCTACCATGCCATGCCTTAGTCTTAGGATTATATTCAACAATCAATAGTTCTGTTAATTTATTCTGATGAGCTAAAGTAACACCAATATCCTTTTCTGTACTTCTAGAAGCCCCAAGACCAAACTTTCCATTGTCAACTGCAACAAAACCAGTAAATAAATTATCTTCTTGTTTTGGGTTAAGATAAAGTCCTGCAATATCAATATTTACACCTTTAACCTTACCATTAAAACTTGCATAAGTATCAACTCCTACCATATCGCCATACTCATCAATATTTGTCTGTACAGGTTCAACATGAAAACCTCCTTTAGCAAATGCAGGAGAAACATAAAACAAGTTATCTGCACCTTGTTTACGATCAAATTTTGTTGTCACTGAAACTTCTGTACTATCAGAAAATGTCTTCCACACTCTTGGCTTAATTGAAGCCAAAGTTTGCAATTCATCTTCTGCTGTGATGGTTGTATAGTTTACTTTGAAACCATTAAGATCAAGACTGTCTGCTAAGATAAAGTTTAATCTTGTTTTTGTCTTATCTGCAGAATATTGAAAATCTGCATTACCTTTTAAAGCATGTGAAGTTGCATAACTTCCGAATAATAATGTTAAAAATAGTAATATTTCTTTTTTCATTTTATTTCCCCCAAACTAATTTAATAGTTTAACTGTACTTTTCTCCCCTTTTTTCATAAACCCAAAATCCCATTTCATTGACAATGGAATTGCAAGTATAACGATTATTATAAGCAACCAATTCATTTTACTAACCCCTATTAGTATCACTTGATAGTAATACCTATGCCTATTAGTATCTAACTGATATTATTAATATTAATTTACAAAAAATCAAACATTGAATCATCTCCAATAGGAATTTGTTTTGCATGTTCTTTATTCATATTTATAAGTGAATAATAAATTGACTTATAACTAAACCTTC
>CAYZNE010000025.1:0-11451 GCA_964478955.1 uncultured Methanosarcinales archaeon | reverse complement strand
AAAAGAAACCTGCAAAGAAAAAGGAAGCTGTAAAAAAGAAAGCAGAAGAGAAATCTTCTAATCATTCAACAAAGTTGAATAAAACAAAAGCCGAGCCTTTTGGTCATCCAGGTAAATTGGATAAAACAAAAGACAGGTCTTTTAATCATTCAACTAAGTTGAATAAAGTGACTAAGAAATCTACAGAGAAAAAAACAACATCAAAAAAATAATTAGGCTATACTAAAATGAAATACCAAGAGATTAAAACTATGTCAGAAGAAGAGAAAACAATAAAGCTCTCTGAATTAAAGATGAAATTAGTGAAATTGAATCTTCAAGTGTCAACAGGTACTTCAATTAAAAAATCAAAAGAAATTAGAGATATAAAAAAAGATGTCGCGCGTATATTAACTTCGACTAATCTAAAAGATAAGCGAAGTATCAAGAAATAAAAAAATGGGAGAAATATGCCCTGTTTGTGGCCTACCAAAGGAGCTTTGTGTTTGTGAGTCAATCGCAAAAGAAAGTCAGATAATAACTGTTAGCCTTGTCAAGCGAAAGTTTGGTAAGAAACATACTTTGATTCAAGGTATAAGCAGCACAGACGTTAACCTTAAGGACTTAACAAAAAAGTTGAAAGGAAAATTTGCCTGTGGTGGAACAGTTAAACAAGACGTGATTGATCTTCAAGGCAATCACATGAAACAAGTTAAGTTAGTCCTTATGGACTTAGGTTTCAATGCTGACTCAGTTGTGTTTGGAAAATCACGATAAAAAGTTTAAAAAACAAAAATGTATGAAGAATTCATAGGTTTGACCGTTGAAATAATTGACAGTCAAAACAAAACCTTAATTGGAAAAAAAGGAAATATTATTGATGAAACAAAGAACCTAATCATTATTGAAGAAGAAAACGAAAAGATAACAAAAATCCTGAAAAATGGAACAACATTCAAAATCAAAGATAAAATAATCAATGGAAATAAAATAATGAAACGCCCTGAAGATCGGGTAAAACTCATCAGAAAAATATAATCAAAGGTAAATAAGATGAAAAAGAATATTGGTGTTGATGTTAAAAACAAACCAACAAAAAAATGTAACGATCCGAACTGTCCTTATCATGGAACTATTAGTTTGCACGGTAAAATCTTTACTGGAAAAGTTATTAGTGATAAGATGCACAAATCAATTACTGTTTCATGGGAAAGAAGAATAAATGTTCCTAAGTACGAAAGGTTTACAAAAAGATATTCAAAGATAAAAGTACATAATCCTGAATGTATTAATGCAAAACTTGGTGACACTGTAAGAGTTATGGAAACAAGACCCTTATCAAAAACTAAGAACTTTGTTGTAATAGAAATTACTGAACATAAGGAGAATTAAAATGAAATCAAAAATTCATAATCAATTTTTGGTTCAGAAATTTACAGAGGTAAATTTATGAAAGGAATAGCATCAAAAGTAACAAAAAGTTTGAACACAGGTTCACAAATTCCTACTTGTGATAACTCTGGTGCTAAGTTATTAAAAATTACTTCAGTTAAAAGAGCTAAAACTGTTAAAGGAAGATCTCCTTGTGCAGGTGTTGGTATGATGGTAACTGCAAGTGTAAAAAAAGGTAAACCTGACATGAGAAAGAAAGTTGTCTTCGCAGTTATTGTAAGACAAAAGAAGGAATATCGAAGACCAAATGGTATGAGAATCAAATTCGAAGATAATGCGGCAATTGTAACAAAAGATGATAAGGGAAATCCTAAAGGTACAATCTTTAAGGGACCTATTGCAAAAGAGGCTTGCACAAAGTGGCCTGGAATTGCAAAGGTTGCAACTATCATTGTTTAATTAGGTGAATATTATGAAATCAAAAAATCAAGAAAACTTTTTAGTCCACAAATTTACAGGGGTAAATTTATGAAATCAATGTTTTCAAAATTATGGAATAAGAGTAAACAACCTCGAAAGCAAAGGAAGTTTATAGCAAATGCTCCTCTGCATATTAAAGGTAAGTTAATATCTTCACATTTATCAAAAGATTTGAGAACTAAATATGGTTTTAGATCAATCAGATTAAAAGTTGGTGACAAAGTAAAAGTAATGAGAGGCCAGCGTAAAGGAACTGAAGATACTGTTTCAGAAATTAACATTAAGAAACAAAAAATTTACTTAACTAAAGTACAAATTACAAGAACTGATGGTAACACTGCAAAAGTTCCATTCAAAGCTTCAAATTTGTTAATTGTTGATTTAAATCTTAACGATAAAAAGAGGAAAGCAAAATTAGAATCAAAAAAGAAACCAAAAGTTTCCGTTAAAAAGGAGGAAGCTAAAACAGCTTGAGGTTAAAATGACTAAATCACACTTAAAAAAATTAGTTGCACCAAAAACTTGGAAGATTAAAAGAAAAACTAGCACTTTTATAATCAGACCAAAACCGGGAGGTCATGCTATGAACATGAGTATTCCTCTAAAAAAGGTAATGTTTGATATTGAAAAAGCTGAAACAATGAGAGAAGCAAGTTACATTTTGCATAATCATACTGTTAATGTTGATGCAAGAAAAAAGACTGATCCGGCATTCCCTGTTGGGTTATTTGATATAATTACTTTTCCAGAAATTAATGAAGCTTATACTATTGTTATTAATAGTTGGGGGAAATTAGTACTTAAAAAATTAAATGCTCCTAAATCAGATAAGAAGTTAATCAAAATTGTTAATAAGAGAAAAGTTAAAGGAAACAAAGTTCAGGTTGAAACTTACTGTGGAAGAAACTTAATGGTTGATGATAAAGAAGCTTCAAAATTTAAAACTGGAGACAGTTTAATGATTAAATTACCAGAACAGAAAATTGTTGACCATAAAAAACTTGAGAAAGGAGCCAAGGTTTACCTTACAAAAGGTTCTCACGTTGGAACAATCTGTGAAGTTAAAGATGTTGCTGGTGATAAATTAATTTGCCTTGATGGTAAAAAGGAATTAGAAACTAAAAAAGCTTTTGCTTTTGTTATAATCGATGAAATTGAAAAATTAGTAAAGTAATAAAATGACAAACGTAATGAAGAAAATCAAAATAGCGAAGTTAACTGTCAATATTGGTGCAGGAAAAGAACAGGTTAATCTAAATAAATCTGTTGCAGTGCTTAAGCACATTACTGGAAAAGATCCTGTTAAAACTATTACAACTAAAAGAATTGCTGCCTGGGGTTTAAGACCTGGTTTGCCAATTGGTTGTAAATTAACTTTGAGAAATGATAAAATTCCTAAATTACTAAAAAGATTGCTTAGTGCAAGAGACAATATACTAAATATTAAATGTTTTGATGATCATGGAAACATTTCATTTGGTATCAAAGAACATATTGACATTCCAGATACAAAATACGATCCTAAAATTGGAATAATTGGGTTGCAAGCATCACTAACTCTTGCAAGACCAGGGTTTAGAATAGCTAAAAGAAAATTAAATAAATCAAAGTTAGGAAAGAATCACAAAATAAAAAGAGATGAAGCTATTGCTTTTATGAAAGAAAATTATAACATCAAAATTCAAGAAGAAATTGATGCTGAAGAAGATTAGGTGAATAATTATGACAACTTCAAATCCTGAAAAAATGTTGAAACAGCTTGTTGGCAAGCCTGGCAAAGAGAAAAAGTACGCTAAGCACAATATGGCAAGAAAAAGAAAGTTTGGTGAATCTGTTCATAAGTGTGTTCTTTGTGGAAGAACTCATGCACATATTAGTAAATACGGATTAAATTTGTGTAGACAATGTTTTAGGTTATATGCAATAAAATTAGGATTTAAAAAATATAGATAATGTTTATCGGTGAAAAAAAATGAGTTTAAACGATCCATTAGCAAATGTATTATCATTCATAAAAAATTACGAGAATTTAGGTAGAAAACAACTTTCTACTTCAAATAATTCAAAAGTGATTAGAATAATATTAGGAATACTTAAGAAAGAAGGTTATATTGAATCTTTTGAAGAGATAGATGATAATAAAGGAAAGCTTATCAATATACAGTTGCTTGGAAAGATCAACAAGATTGGTGTTATAAAACCAAGGTTTGCAGTTAAAAAAATTGATTTTGAGAAATTTGAAAAAAGATTCCTTCCTGCAAGAGGATTCGGAATACTTATTGTTTCAACACCCCAAGGAATTATGACTAATGTTGAAGCTAAAGAAAAAGGAATAGGTGGAAAACTTATTTGTTATTGTTACTAAGAAGATGAAAAGATGTTTTGAAACGGAAGTTGAAATCCCTGAGGGGTGCACTATTGAAATAGCTAATAGGCTAATAAAAGTTACTGGTGCTAAAGGAACTGTTGAAAAAGTTGTTAAGAACAAACTTCTTAAGCATGAGATTGAGAAAGACAAAATCAAACTTTTTGGTGATAAAAACACTAAGCCTTACAAAAAAATAGTTTTAACTTTTGTAGCTCATATAAAAAATATGATTAAAGGAGCAACAATAGGTCATGTTTACAAGTTAAAGATTTGTTCAGGACACTTTCCTATGAGTGCAGCAGTAAAAGGTGATGTCTTTGAATTAAAGAATTTTATTGGTGAATCAAAACCAAGAACACTTAAATTACATTTAGATTACGTACAAGTTAAAATTAATGGTACAGAAATCGTTGTTGAAGGAATTAATAAAGAAAAAACAGCTCAAACTGCAGCAAGCATTGAAGCTTTAACAAGAAGACCCAAATTCGATAAGAGAAGATTCCAAGATGGTATATATATTATTGATAAGGATGGTAAATTAATATAATAATATTAAAAATGGCAGATAAAAAAGAATTGTTAGAATTGAGAAACAAAATTAATGCAAGAAAGCCAAAGTTTTTACAAAGAAATGTAAAAATAAAGAAAAGACTTGCAAAAGCTTGGAGAAGACCAAAAGGATTGCATAACAAAATGAGGTTAAATAAAAAAGGTTATGAAAAAGTTATTAATGCAGGTTATGGATCTCCAAATGAAGTTAAGCATCTAGATAAAAAGACCGGACTTTATCCTATTATTGTTTCAAATGTAAAAGATCTTGAAGAGATTGACACTAAAACTCAGGCAGCTTTGATTGCATCAAGTGTTGGTGTAAAAAAGAGACTTGATATTTTAAAGATTGCTGAAGAGAAAAAGATTGTTGTTATTCAAGATATTTCAAAGGTTAAAGCTAAGATTAATAATGTGCTTGAAGCTAAAAAGAAAGCTAAAGCAAAAGTTGTTGATAGAAAGAAAGCTAAAGATAAGAAACAAAAGAAAGTTACTGCTGAGAAGAAAGATAAAGAAGCTAGAGAAGCTAAAGAAAAGGCTGAAAAAGAAGCTGCAGACAAATCTGTTGTTCATGATAATGTTAAAACTGAAAAGGCTGTTCAAGCTGATAAAGCTAATAAGGAGATACTACAGAAACGAGTTTAGTTAGGTGAATTTATGAAATTAAAACTTCAAAAAAGATTGGCATCAATCATCTTCAAAGGATCTAAGAAAAGGGTTAGATTTGAAAACGAAGTGCTTGACGAAATAAAGGAAGGCTTAACTAAAGATGATGTTAGAGGTATGATCAAAAGAGGTCTTATCAGTATTAATCAAAAGAAAGGTGTTAGTAGAGTTAGAGCTAAGAAAAAAGCAAATCAAAGAGTTAAGGGTTTAAGAAAAGGACCTGGTAAAAGAAAAGGAAGCAAGAATGCTCGTCTTCCAGATAAAGAAGTTTGGATGAGAAAAATTAGACTTCAAAGGGCTTTCCTAAAAGAATTATACAATAAAGATTATTTAGATGCTAAAATTTATAGAGAATTATACAAAAAAGCCAAAGGTGGTTTCTTTAGAAGTAAGAGACACATAAAAATATATATTGATGATAATGAATTAGCATTAAAGAAAGAAGTAAAGAAATAAATTATGTTCATAGGTGACTAATAATGAGAAAAAGCGTTCCAACCATTCGGTATAGAAGAAAGAGAAAATTAAAAACAAACTATAGAAAGAGAATTGGATTATTAAAGTCAGGAAGCAACAGATTAGTTATTAGAAAAAGTAACAAATACATTACTATTCAAATTGTTTCATATAAACCAGAGGGAGATGTAATTGTTAAATCTTGTACTTCAAAACAATTGGCTGCACTTGGATGGAAATTTTCAGCTAAGAATATTCCTGCAGCATACTTAACTGGTTTGTTAATAGCAAAGAACATGAATTCAGAAAAAGACAAAAAGTGTGTTGCTGATTTCGGACTTCAAGTTCCATTAAAAGGAGATAATAAATTATACGCTGCACTTAAAGGTGTAATTGATGGTGGTTTATTTGTTAAAGCAGGTGAAGGTATTTTTCCAACTGAAGATAAGTTGTTAGGAAAGAACAAAAGTGATGCTATGCAAAAAGCAATTACTGATATTAAAACTAAACTTTCAGCATAAGGTAATAAAATGGTTAATTCAAAATTTTCAAAAGGGCAAAATAGAAATAGAAGACCCAGAAGATCAAAAGAAGATCAAAAAATAAACAATGATGCAATTAAGAAGGCAAGATTAGATTCTTGGGCTCCAAAAACAGAGGTAGGTAAACAAGTTAAATCAAAAGAAATAACTGATATAGATCTTATATTAAACTCAGGTATTAAAATAATTGAACCGGAAATTGTTGAAACATTATTATTTGACCTTAATTCAGAATTATTACTTATTGGCCAATCTAAAGGAAAGTTTGGTGGTGGCCAAAGAAGAGTTTTTAGACAAACTCAGAAAAAAACTAGAGAAGGTAATAAGCCTAAATTTTCAACAATGTGTATTGTTGGTGATAAAGATGGACATGTTGGGATGGGTTTTGGTAAAGCAAAAGAAACTGTTCCTGCAAGAGAAAAATCAACAAGACAGGCAAAACTTAATATTTTCAAAATCAAAAGAGGTTGTGGCAGTTGGGAATGCAATTGTGGAGAGCCACACACTGTTCCTTTTGAAGTTCAAGGTAAATGTGGTTCAGTTATTGTAAAACTTATGCCTGCACCTAAGGGTAAGGGTTTATGTGTTGAATCTGAAATAGCAAAAGTACTTGAGTTTGCAGGTGTTAAAGACTGTTGGTCAAAAACTTTTGGTCAAACTAAGAACAGAATAAATCTTTTAAGAGCAACTGAAAGAGCATTAAAGAAGTTAACAACAACTAAAGTAAGAAAAGTTGATGCAGCTAACACTTCAATTGTTGATCATTCAATTAACAAAAAGAAAAAGAAGGTTATTGTAACAGCAGAAAAAGTTAAAGAAGAAGCAAATGAAGTTGAAGGGGATAAACCTAAAAAAGAAAAAAAGGTTGTTAAGAAAAAAATAGAAGACAAGTCTTCTGGTCATTCAACAAAGTTGAATAAGGCTCCTGCAGCTAAAGCAAAAGCTCCTGCTAAAGCAAAATCAACTAAAAAAGAATAAGGTTACAAGATGGCAGACACTAATAATAAAAAACTTGCAATTATCCTGATTAGAGGAAAAATAGGAATGCATAGAGATATAAGAAAAACTGCTGACCTTTTGAAATTAATTAAGAAAAACACTTGCGTTGTATACGATAACACTCCTATAATCAGAGGAATGGCTGTTAAATTAAAAGATTATACTACTTATGGAATTATTGATGAGGAAACTTACAAACTTCTTGTTGAAAAGAGAGGCAAGAAAGATAAAGAAGGAAACGTCAAAAAGATTTTCAAGTTGAATCCTCCAATAAAGGGCTTTGAGAGAAAAGGTACAAAACAACCTTTCTCTGTTAACGGTGCTCTGGGAGATAGAAAAGATAAGATTAATGAACTCTTAAAGAGAATGATTTAAAATGAAATCAAAAAGAACAAAAGCTAGTAGGCAAAGAGGAACTTCATCTCATGGCTGGGGCGCAAAAAAGAAACACAGAGGCGCAGGTCACAGAGGTGGAAGAGGGGAAGCAGGCTCTGGTAAAAGAGGAGATGCTAAAAAGCCTAGTTTTTGGAAGGATAAAAAGAGATACCAAAAGATTGGGTTCACAAGTAAAGTAAGAAATGATTGTAAAACTATTAATATTATTGAGTTAGAAACTAAATTAGATAGTTATGTTGCAAAAAACAAGGCTGCATTAAAAGCAGGCGTTTACACTATTAAATTATCTGATATTAAAGTAGATAAACTTCTTGGAGCAGGAAAAGTAACAAAGAAAATTGAGATAATTGTTACTAGCGCTTCAAAATTAGCTATAAAAAAGGTTGAAATTGCAGGTGGAAAAGTTATTTTACCTACTGTTAAAGTAAAAGAAATTAAGAAAGAGAAAGAAAAGCCTCAAGCTCAACCTAAAAAAGAGTAAAATTATTTAAATGATATTATTTCATTAGTTAAGTTGAGATATTCAATTAAAAAGAATATCCAACAAAAACAAGTTTTTGAGCATTCAACAGCTTGAATAGTCACAAAAAAGCTATGCTTTTTTGAGAACAACAATTGTTATGGTGTATAAATGGCTTCAGCATTTGATAAATTAATCTTTAATCTTCCGGAAGTTGAACATCCTAAGGAAAAAAAGTTGTCTTTTAAGATAAAACTTAAATGGACTTTAATTACTCTTGTATTATTCTTTGTTCTTGGATTAGTCCCACTTTTTGGTGCTGATGCAAGTGTTATGCAGCAATTTGAATACTTATCTATTATTCTTGGTGCACAATTTGGTTCACTTATCAGTTTAGGTATCGGTCCAATTGTAACTGCATCTATTGTATTGCAATTGCTTAATGGTTCTGGAATAGTTAAATTTGATCTTAATAGTGAGACAGGAAAAAAAAGATTTCAAGGTATCCAAAAATTATTAGCAATCTTTTTCATAATATTTGAAGCATGGATTTATGTTGCCATGGGCGGACTTAAAGCTACTGCAGGAGTTTCACCTCTATTGATTATTATTCAGTTAATTCTCGGTGGATTCCTGATTATGCTCATGGACGAAGTCATAAGCAAATGGGGATTTGGGTCAGGTATTAGTTTATTTATTGCTGCAAATGTTTCACAATCTATCTTTATTAGGGCATTAAGTTTTGTTAAGGCACAGGGAAGTGAATTTTCTGTTGGTGCAATTCCTGCACTTTTCCAAGCTCTGGCTGCAAACGAACCAACTTTTGCTGGTTTAATGCTCGCATCACTTATTGCTACTGTCGCAATATTTCTTGTGGTTGTTTATGTTCAGGCTATGAATGTAGAGATTCCACTAACTTACGGAAGAGTCAGAGGTTATGGTATTAGATGGCCACTTAAGTTTTTGTATACTAGTAATATTCCTGTTATTCTGATTGCAGCTTTGATGGCAAATGTCCAGTTGTTTGGTCGTTTATTTGGTAATCAGGGAGGCGGGGGAGTTTTAGCCTGGTTGCAAGCTCCGAGATTGATTGAATTAATGATTAAAGGAAATGTTACTGCATTAAATTTTGCTCAAGCAATCGTATATCTTCTTATATTAATTAGTGGTGCAGTTTTATTTAGTATGTTTTGGGTTCAAACTTCTGGTTTGGATGCACGAACTCAAGCAAAAAATATTATGAATTCTGGTTTACAAATGCCTGGTTTCAGAAGAGATGAAAGAGTTTTAGAAAAAGTTCTTTCAAGATATATTAAACCTCTAACTGTTATGGGTGGTATTGCTGTCGGATTATTGGCCGGATTAGCAGATGTTTCTGGTGCATTGAGTAATGGAACAGGTATTTTATTGACTGTAATGATTATCTACCAGTTGTATGAGCAAATCGCTCAACAACACATGATGGATATGAATCCTATGATGAGGAAGTTCATGGGGAAATAGATGGAGATGAAATAAATGATTTTTGATGATGATGATTTTGATGATGATGTAAATAATGGAGAACGTGGGAAGAAAGTATATGTTCCTATTAATGAATATGTCTTGCAGGGTGTTCCCCCATGGCTTCAGTATAAACTTGATACTCAAGCTTGTGTAGATAAAGTTAAAAAGCAGGGAATATTACCTTATGATACTGTTTATTAAATATTAGTTAATTTCTCATTAACTTTTTAAATTTCTATTTTTATATACGTTATAAAACAATATAATTTATAAATTACAAAATTCCATTTGTTGATTAAGGTGGGCATATGGCAGCTAAAAAAACTAAAAAAAAGAATAGTAAAACAGTTGATGTTATTCTTACTATACTAAAACAAAATCTTTTTCCTAATGTATTGAAAAAAATAAGTGAAAAGGTACATCACGAAATCAATCTTTTAACAATTAATATTGAACATAAGGCGAAAAGAATAACTAATCATTTCATGAATAAGTTAATACAAGTAACTTTAATGTTAGTTGCATTCCTATTTATTGTTTTTGGAGGATTATATTTTTTCATAGATATAATAGGTATTGAGCGGGCTTATGTTTTATTTGGCTTGGGTTTAATTTTGCTCATCATTGTTTTTGTTTCAAATTCAAAAGCAAAAGATTAATTATTAAATAAGGAGGTTGGATAAAATGCCAGCAAAAAAGAAAGCAAGAAGAAAATGTGTACCAAGAAAGAAAGTAGCTAAGAAGAAAGCACCTGTAAAAAGGAAAGCAACTTTGAAGAAGAAAGTAAAAAGAGTTATCAAAAAAGATATCGCAATTGTAAAAAAGAAAGCTCTTTTATACGAGAAAAAAGCTATTACTGAATTAAAGAGAGCTAAAGCGAAAATGAAAAAAGCTGAAGCTGACGTAAAAAAATACGTTAAAAACAATCCAGAAAAAGCAGCTCTTATCGCAACTGGTGTTGCAGCAGCAATCGCAACAGCAATCGCTATTGCAGCTAAGAAATCTAAGAAGAAATAGTTTCTTCTTTTATTTTTATTTTTTCTAACTTAAAATGGATACGGATGGCAAGAGTAATAAAAGCTGAGTGGGAATTTGAAGGTAAAACTTATCAAATTAGAAGTAATGTTAAAAGAAATTCTAAATATCTTATTTCTATGGAAGAATTCATTAGAAGAATTGAATTTCATGATAGAGAATTTTTAATACGAATTAGGGACTGTAAAATAAAAAAAGATCCTTTTCACATATTGAAAATAACAAGGAAAAATATTCTTAAAGGAGAAATTATTGGAACAAAAGAAGCAATTCTTAGAAAATTTCTCAAGATTAAGGTTTATTTAACTGATGTTAACAAAATTAAAGAAAAAATTTTAGATAATACTTATATTTCTATTATAGAGTCCTGTCAATCTTTATTAATATTTCATAAACACACTGTTTTAGTTCCAAGGTTAATACCTGATTATTTAAGAAAATTACCTAAAGATGTTAAAAATAGTGTTTCTATTAAGTATTTAAGAGAGTTAATAAAGTTGTGTAAAGAAATTGAACATAAAAAAGCAGTTATTCCTTCTGGAAGAAAACTTGATGAATATATGGATAAAGCAAAAGTGTTAAACAATAGAATTGAGGAGATATTATGAATAAAAAATTAATAT
>CAYZNE010000024.1:0-11467 GCA_964478955.1 uncultured Methanosarcinales archaeon | reverse complement strand
AACTTCTTCAAATAGATCTACTAAAATTTCTGATAGTTTAGTTATATTCTGAAATCTCTTTGCATTCAATAATATTGAATCCAATTTATTTATCCAATGAGTTGGGTGCAGTTTTCTTATTATTCTTTGCGACTCATAACCCTCGATAGGAGTTGTAGGATTTATGTTATTTCTTATAAGAACAGTTTTACCCTTACCTTCATTTGAACTTGAATCATAATCTTCAGATAAAGAAAATCTTTTTTCTCCAAATTCTTCAATTCCTGATAGTTTCAAGAATCCTTGTTTGACCAATTTGTTAAGATGATAAAGTAGTCTTTTATGTAGTAAAGATTTCTTGTATCTTACAGAAGTTTTAACTTTTTTTTCACCACCAATAAAAAGAATATCTCCTGAATCAATATTAAAAGTGTTAGCTT
The DNA here is from genome assembly GCA_964478955.1 of uncultured Methanosarcinales archaeon. Lineage (GTDB taxonomy): Archaea > Nanobdellota > Nanobdellia > Woesearchaeales > CAYZNE01 > CAYZNE01. Next base: position 11,048 of record CAYZNE010000024.1, on the reverse strand, counting down.
CATCTGGAAAGACAAATTTAACAACTTCAGATGTTGTAAGTTCTTTGCCTTCAAACTTCTTGAAAGCCCCAATTATTGCTTTATCTAAACGGTGCATAAAGTAGAAAAAGGGAGTTTTATTCATATATTTTTTGGATTTTTGAACGTTTCAGAAGAATAAACTAGTTAAAAGAAAATTTAGCAAAATGCCTATTTGCAACCTTTTCTGCACCTTCACTAAAGCAATTCTACAAACTTCTTCACAATTTTTCAAAAATGCTCTTGGATTTTTATTTTTCTTAAATATCTTTATTATTATTTCATCAGAAAGAAACTGCATTTAAGATAATGTCTCTTGGAATTATTTCAATATCTTTTTCAAATATTTTTTTTTTACTAAAATATAATAATCTGTGAGTTTATGGCTGAATATTCTAGGATGTTATTATATTATTTATCATTCTGCTCTTGCTTTAATAACTAAAAAAGGTTTTTCATATAAAGCAGATTTTAAATGAATAATATAAATTCTAAGTAATAATATCTGAAAGATTTTCAAAATTTAAGGAATGTGTTTCAAGTGTTTGACCATATAGTTGTCATCACCAGAAATCTTCTCTTCTTTTTTAGGCTTTTTTTCTGGCTCTTCTTTGCCTGGACCAGAGTCTAATGCTTCAATAAGAATAGACTTCATTCCTTCAAGAGATTCATGTGAAGCTTTATTCATATCCCATTTTAAATTTAAACCATCATTAGCTTTTCTTGGAACAACATCAATAGAAAAATGAGGAATTGTTTGACCTGCACCAACACCGTTTTGTATTAAAATATTTGTTCCGTGCAACCCAAAAGTATCAAATAAAATAGTTGCAAATTTATTTGCAACAGTCATCATATAAGATAATATTTCATCAGGAACTTGTTCAAAAATATTAAAATGGTTTTTAGGAACAATCTTTAGATGCCCTATAGTAAAACCTTTGTGAACTAATAAGACAACAACTTTATCATCTTGATATATTGTTTCTTTTTTCTCGTTTATTAAATCACAAATTATACATGCCATTTTAAAATAATTTACTTATTGAATCTAAATCAGGATCTTTTTTCTCAGATTTAACTTCTGATTTAACTTCTGCTGATTTTGGACCTTCTGATTTTGGACCTTCTGATTTTTCCAACTGCTCAACTTTTTGCTCTTCAGCCTCAGCAACCTTAGGTTCTTCAACTTGAAACCCTGTTTTTGCTCGCAATTTTTTAAGAACTTCTTGGAATTTAGTTTCATCTTGCTCAACTAAATCTGGTTGAAGAATCTTTTTATCAGGAGAACTAGGGATAATATGTAACATAACATGAGGAGCTTTTTGTCCTGCAGCCTCACCAATCTCAAACATTAAACTAGTTCCCCTTGCTTTAAGTACAGACAACATTATTTGACTAATCTTTTTAGCAACAATCATCAAGTGACCTAATAATTCTGGAGGCAACATAGGAACCATTTGATAATGATCTTTAGGTAACAATAAAATATGGCCTTCGTTTGCAGGATTAATGTCAAGAATTGCAAAAACTTTGTTATCTTCATATATTTTATATGTTGGAATCTCACCTGTACTCATCTTGCAGAATATACAATTCTTTTTCTGAAGCTCCATAATCTGTTCAGGAGTCATGTTATTAAGTTCTTCTTGAGTTGGTTGCGAATCCATATTTATAGAAAGAGCAGGGTTTATTTAAAATTGTTTGGATTTAGAAGTTAAATTAACAATATAATAAGTTTAAATAACAATCTTCTTGTTCTTTCTAAATCACTAGACATCCTTACTTAAAATATATAAAGAATAATGATTATCATGAAGTACGTAGATAACTAAATAAAAAAATAGTTAGTTTAAATAGTCTGCCCAGATTTCAGCGACCTCAATTAACATATTCTTATACTTATTATCTCCCGGTGTTTTGTTAGCTTGTGTAGTAACTTCTCGAACTAAATTATCTACTCTATCATTTAAATCTGTTGCGCCAATTTTACTTTGTTCAAGTAAGGTTATAGCATATGCTAACCCTATATTATTATCAGATAAATCTACTGTAAAGTCAGGTTCATACTTTCTTTCGGCTGTTTTTCTAAGCTTGTTTAAAAGTACATAACCATTTTTGTTAATCGTTTTACGTATGTTATAGCATCCTAAATCTTCTTTTTTAATTATAATTTTATCCATAGTACCACCTTTGTTTGTTTAGTTAACAATTATTTTGAAATAATTATTTATACTAATTAAATATTGAAAAGGAACTTATATTTATAAACCTTTCGTTTTTGTTACTACTACCTAGTAATCATGCTTATCTTTTCTCAACTTTTAGAATCCTAGATTGATTAACATGCCTCTGCACTAGAAAAGAATGTCCACAGTAAACACACTTCTTTTTTTTCTTAGAAAACTCATCTAAATGTAAGGGTAAGAATTTCATTGTGTTTCCACACTTAGGACATTTGACTGTAAATACTTTTACCATTATTCTTCTTTTTTATTTTCTTCAGCTTCTACCTTTTCAGTTAACTCTTCAATCTCATGCTCTGTTTCTTCAAGCATTTCAGAAGCATTCATTGTTTTATTTTCTTCTTGCTCAGTAGAAGACTCAGATTCCCCAGTAACAATCTGATCTTCCCCAGACTCATCTGATTTTATTGAATTAATTTTATCTTGCACTTCTGAAGTTCTTATTGAATCTATTTCTTTTTCTTCAACATCAGTTCTCTGAGAAATAGCCACTATTTCATTGTCAACTGAATCTAAAAAATCTCTATGAGAATCTTTTACTGAATTAATTTTTTCTGCTTTCTGTTGGTTTTCAATTCGAATAACTTCTAGCTCTCCAAGACGTTCTTCTTGTGTTCTTTCAAAAATTTCTTTTTGTCTAGGAACATCTGCTTTAGCATTAACAATTTTCATATCACCTAAAAGTAATTGTTCATCAACTCTATCTTTTACAGGCTGGAAAACTTCTTTTATTTTTGTTCCATCTATTTCAAAATATTCATAGAATTTTTCAGTAAGTTTCAGAATATAACTTCTACCAATTCTTTGTTTAACTACAAACCCCAATCTTACAAGTTCTGCAACATGATCATAAGTAACAATACCTCTCGCTTTTACAACATCACTTTGTAATGCAGGACTTCTGAATGCAATCATAGAAAGAGTTTCTAATTGAGATTTACTTAATTCTGTATCTGCAACAATTTTAATGACAACATCTAAATATTGTTCTCTTACAGTCATCTTCCAAGTTGTGTCTTGGTTCATAATCATTAACACAGAATTAGTTGAATAATCTTCTTGCAGTGCTAACAATTGCTTTTTTGTTTGAAATTCAATTGAACTGCATAAATCAGCAATGAATTTTAATTCTAGAGATTTTCCTGCTGCAAAAAGTATTGCCTCAATATTATGTTTTAGAACAATTAAATCAGGTTTACTCGATTTTGTTATTGTTTTTTGTTCAGCAGTTTTTTTTCTCACAGTCTTTTTTTTGGTTTTTGTTTTATTCATCTTTGTAGATGAATGACCAAAAAGTTTAGTTTTTGTTTTCATTTTTTATTTTTAATTCGCTTATATGAATCTCCAACTTTTTCAACTCTCTCTTCTTTAATAAGAGCATTCAAAGTATCAGTAACTTGTTGTTCTTGTATTCCTGTTCTCTTGAATAATTCTTTTGCAGTTGAAGCACCTGACTCTAAACCGAGAAGAACCATATTTCTTAACATAGTTCCTAATGCACCTGCGAATTGTTTATTTTTATTAACCATGGTTTTTGTCATTAAACTAATTTCATGTAATTTTGACAAAACATCATTTAACCAGAACCCCATCTGTTTATTAGTAAACTGTTTCTTTTCAGGCTCAATAATTTCAATGGATGCAGGCATGAAATTAAAGCATAACCAAGTTAATTTATCCATTCCGCTAACAAGAATTTCTGCCTCTACAAAAGTACTCCAAAGATCATCATCTTGTTTTTCTGCCTTAGCATAATCTTCTTTGATAAACTTAATATTTTCATCAGTTTTAATATTTAGAATATATTTCTTTAGTGTTTCTTCAATATGTTCTTTTGGTTTACCAAGCATTTCGAAAAAGACTATGACTTTCAAATATCCTTTTTCCATAAGTTGTTTTATTTCTATTTCATCCATGATTACCACTATCCATAATAATTAGGCTTCTCTTTTTTAAATTCTTCTCCTTTTGCCTGAGAAAACTGGGCCTTTAATTCTTTGTAAGCATCTTCGATTTCTTTATTGACTGAAGGTCTAACTTTTTTAAGTGCCTCTTTGAAAAATTCCATTGTAACTTCTTTTGTTTCAATATCTTTTCTCAAAGCAAGCATTGCTGCTTCTCTACAAACAGATTCAATATCTGCACCAACATAATTTTCTGTTAAGTTGACTAACTCATCAATCTTAATATCTTTTGCAAGAGCCATGCCTTTTGTGTGAACTTCAAAAATTTTTTTTCTTGAAGCCTTATCTGGAACACCAACTAAAACAATTCTGTCAAATCTTCCAGGTCTAAGAAGCGCAGTGTCAACAATGTCAGGACGATTGGTTGCACCGACAACAATTACATCATTAAGTTCTTGCAATCCATCCATCTCAGTTAAAATTTGATTAACAACTCTTTCTGTAACTTTAGAATTATCTTGAGAACCTCTTCTTGGAACTATACTATCTATTTCATCTATAAATATAATACAAGGACTTGCCTGTCTTGCCTTTTCAAAAATTTGTCTAATTGCTTTTTCTGATTCACCAATCCATTTGCTAAGTAGCTCAGGACCTTTTATTGAAATAAAGTTTGCCTCAGTCTCGTTTGAAATGGCTTTTGCTAAAAGAGTTTTACCTGTTCCAGGAGGACCATATAATAAAACTCCTTTTGGAGGATTAACTCCCAATCTTTCAAAAGCATCTTTGTGTTTTAATGGCCATTCAACAGCTTCAACTAATTCTTGTTTAACATCTTCTAAACCGCCAATATCATCCCATTTAATATTTGGAACTTCAATTAGAACTTCTCTCATTGCAGATGGTCTAACAACTTTAAGTGCATTTACAAAATCATCTTGGGTTATTAATAAATTATTAAGAACATTTTCTGGAAGTTCTTCACCTTCTTTTAATTTTCTTAATTCAGGAAGAAGTCTTCTCATAACAATCATTGCAGCTTCTTTTGCAAGTGATTCTAAATCTGCACCGACAAATCCATGAGTTATTTCTGCAATTTTATCTAAGTTCATCTTTTTTGCCAGAGGCATATTTCTAGTATGAATTCTTATTATCTTTTTTCTTCCTGCTTTATCTGGAACACCTAACTCGATTTCTCTGTCAAATCTTCCGGGCCTTCTAAGTGCAGAGTCAAGTGAGTTTGGAATGTTTGTTGCAGCTATAACTACAACTCTTCCTCTAGATTTAAGGCCGTCCATGGTTGCAAGCAACTGCGCAACGACTCTTCTTTCAACTTCACCTTTTGATTCTTCTCTCTTAGATGCAATAGCATCAATCTCGTCAATAAAAATTATGCTTGGTGCATTTTTTTCTGCTTCATCAAACTTCTTTCTCAGGTTTGCTTCACTTTCACCATAAAACTTTGACATAATTTCAGGACCATTAATTAGAATAAAATGAGAATTGGTCTCATTTGCAACTGCTTTTGCAAGCAAAGTCTTTCCTGTTCCAGGAGGACCGTGTAGAAGAACTCCCTTCGGAGGTTCGATTCCCAATCTCTGAAATATTTGCGGATGTTTTAGAGGAAGCTCAATCATCTCTCTAACTTTTGAAACTTCATCTTCTAAACCACCGATGTCTTCATAAGAAATATCAATTACCTTTTCTTCTTCTGCACTTGCAGGTTCTGGATTAAATATGACTTCTGTGTTTTCTGTTATCAGAGCATATTCATTTTTTGGATCAACTTGGGTTACAACAAATTTTAAATCACCAAGACCAAACCCAGAAAAAGCATTGTTTAATATTGAACCAAAATCTGCAAAATTGGGATTTTGTCTTATTGTTGCTTCACGGCTTCTTGTTCCACCAAGTGCAACAATATCATTTTTTGCAACAGCTCTTCCAAGTAATCCATTTTTGAAAATTACAGGATTTGCTTTTATCATGATACCTTCTTTTGCAGGAGCAATAGTAACTTTTTTAGCTTCTTTTATTTGAATTTTTTTTAGCTTAACTATTTCTCCAATTCCAGTTTTAGCATTTCTTCTTGAAAGTCCATCCATCCGAATTATGTTTAAACCCATATCTCCTGGAAGTGCTCTGTCTACTATGCAAACACTTTTTCTTTCACCTTCAATTTCAACAAAAGAGCCCACCTTAAGCTCAATCTGCTTCATATAGGTTGTATCGATTCTTACGATTCCCTTGTTAACATCATCTTGCATAGCCTCAGCTACTTTTAGTTTTAGTAATTTTAAATTATCAATCTTTTTATCCATATACACACCCTCAAATTATCAAGATAATAAGGTTATTTATTAATATTATTATAATAGAACGTAATAATAGTGTGAATCTCTAAAAATTATAACCTTATAAGTTTATCTATTTCTTTATTATCAAGCCACATACCTCTGCATTTTGGGCAGAAATCAATTGTAATTCCTTTTTTATGAACTTTCTTCATGTAAATATGACATCTAGGACAGATTAATTGCACATTTTGATAACCTGAATCCTTTATCCAATCTTCAGCATTCTTGCTCTTTATATTCAAAAAACCCATTTTACTGGATTTTAGTATTAGAAATTTATAAAGTTACTGAATAATAACATATCAGTTCGACTTAAGTGCACTTGTATAGAAAGATGAATGGAATGTGGGGAAGAAAAATCATCGAAGGGTGTGTGTTTGAGGTGTCTAGATAATTAGGATCCCCACACTCTTTTCAATATAAGTAAAACTCTAATCTTTATAAACTTTTCTATTATTTAACTACTAAAGAGGGGTTACAGATAAAATATAATCAAATTTATAAACAAAACCTTCTTCACCATAGATAAGCTAGAGAATATGGGTGTGAAAGCAAGCATATATCTGACAGGCACAATGTCTATGCAAGATTTCTCTAAGCTAATATTAACAAAATAGCATCTTCAAAATCCTTGAAGTATTCATTTAAGGTGCTGTGTTCCCGACGGGACCAACCCCTCACAACGCACACCATTTGTATTCAAATGGATTTTGACCTAATAATGCTATTTTTTATGAGGTAATAAAGAATGGCAAGAATGTATAGTAGAAAAAAGGGTAAGTCTAGAAGTCACGCCCCAATTTCAAAAAAAACACCTTCATGGGTAACTCATGGAGCTAAGGAAATAGAATTATTAATTCTAAAATATGCAAAAGAAGGTAAGACTGCTGCACAGATCGGACTCTACCTAAGAGATGAATATGGTGTACCAAGTGTAAAACCAATTTTAAAAAAAACAATTAGTCAAGTTCTTAAAGAAAAAAAGATGAGCAAAGAACTTCCAGACGACTTAATGGCACTAATTAAAAGAGCTGTTATGATTAGAAAACACATGGAAGAAAATCATAAAGATATGACTGGCAAAAGAGGATTGCAACTTACTGAATCAAAAATTAAGAGACTTGTAAAATATTACAAAAGAACAGGAGCTCTTGATAAGACATGGAAGTATGATCCAGAAAAAGTTAAGCTAATTGTAACTTAAATCAATTTTTCTGTGCCAACAAACGTAGCTTGTTGAGCATTTTTTTCTTTTTAATAATTTTCAATAAATGATTCTAAATCATCACTTATTTTTGCATGGTTTCTTTGATACCTTCCTTGTCTCTGAATTACCAAATCTATGTTTTTATTGTTTTTAGGCAATATAACATCATTCTCAAGAATTGCAATAACCGGAATTTTTAAAGTGTGTGCAATTTTTATCAAATTAAAATAATCCTGGATATTAGGAAAATTACTATGTTGTTTTCCAATAAACACCAATGCTTCAGCATAATTTAAATAATTTACCACATTGTTAGGCTCCTGAAAAAATAAACAACAATAATCAAGATTGTTCTTCACTGAATTAACAAAGCTTGTTTCTCTGACATACCCAAAGTAGAATATTATTTTTGGCCAAAACATATGATGCAGAAAAACAAATTAGTTTAAATACTTTTGTATCAACTTAACCAAAACATATAAATACTTATTAGTAATTCTATAATATATGAATTTAACAGATAAGATAAACAAAGTGACAGATAAGATAAACAAAGCTTTTAGTGACTATTGTATGCTATATGGATTAGTCTATAAAGGTAAAAGAGTAGCTGATTTAACTAAAGAAGATATAGATATCCCAACCTGTAACTTTCCAATAACCGAAAAAACAAAAGGTAAAATAACCTGTTTTAATTCTGTTTCAAAAAAATATAGAACCATAATAGATGCTGCCTTTCGTGTAGAACTTAGGACAAACAAAAAAACCTATTTAGCAGTGTTATGGGAATCAACAGGAACCACAAACGAAGTAAGACTACACTATGCAACAGATGATAGTAACTATGTACTTGAAACAAAAAGTAAAATTAATTGGGACAAATAAATTCTTGAACTTTTTACATAATTTTTATAAACAAGCTTATTCTTAAGTATAATTTACACTTTAAAAAGATCACAATAATAAAAACAGAAATACCTCGAGATGTAGGAGTCAATGAACAAATACAATTATTTGGTGGTTCACTAGGATTATTCAATCTTAGAGATAAAAATAAATCCTGCTATAAAATATTCATAACACTTCTAGGTAACCTAAAAAAAAAAGAAGGATTGAACATTTTCTTTCTTTTTTTATTATATTCAGAAAAAACTTGCTAATATTAAAAACGCACCATAAAGAACAACTTGATGAAGTAGATAAATAATCAATGATTTCTTACCAAGAAAACATACAAATCTTACAACTAAATTCTCTGATAAATCTTTTAATCTAAAATTTCTTTTGTTTATTGAGTAAAGTAATTTTCCAAAAAATATCCCAATTAAAATTACACCAAACCAAGGAAAAATTGGGAAATAGTCAACTGAAGAAAAACCGCCTGATCTTAAACCAAGAAATAACAACCAATTAAAGTCAATAACATACTTTTTTAATATATTACCGAGAATTATGAAAATTATTCCAAGCACCAAATTTAAGTATTTGAATCTTCTAAAAATATAAGAAATAATAATTGAAACACCAATTAAATGAAGAATCCCAAAAATAACAAAACTATTTGGAAAAATAAATATTGTAACCAAAGTAATAATTAAACCAAATGAAAATATTTTCAGACCTCTCTTTAAATATTTAAGATAAGTAGTATTTTTATTTATATTGCTAATTGCAAGAGAGGTTCCAACTAGAAATAAAAACAAAGAGGCTGTAATTATCTGAAAAATTCCCCAAAAACCTCTTGATAAAATTATGTTAAACTCATAGAAATAATTGAGATTCCAAAGAAAATGAAATATTATCATCATAATTATTGCAATTCCTCTTAAAAAATCAATCTCCCAAAATCTCTTTTTCATAATCCTTGTTTATTAATAGAGTATTTAAATACTTTTATTACAATAAATTATCTCTTCTTAAAAACTCTGCATAATAATATTATGTAAGCAACTACAAACACTATAACAAAATACCATATATATTGTTTAACAAATACAGATATGTACGCTCCAATAATAATACCTAATATAATTAATGCAAGCTTTAAAACAGAAAAATCCCACATAGTTAAGTTATGAATTTTTTTTTCAAGCCAATTTTTTAAACCCATAATACCACCTCAAATAAAATTATAACAGGCCAAGTTTATATATTTATTGCTCACGTCAAAAAAACTATGGAAAGGTTTTTAAATAAATCTTCTCTTGTTAGATGTATGCGCGAGGGTGGCCAAGTGGCTAAGGCAATCGGCTGCAAACTACTTTTGTAGATCCCGGTGATCGAGAGTTCGAATCTCTCCCTTCGCTTTGTTACGATGCTAAAATTATTCAATACACTAACTAGAGAAAAGCAAGAGTTTAAACCAATTACAAAAGGAAAAGTTGGAATGTACACTTGCGGACCTACAGTTTATAATTTTGCACATATAGGAAATTACAAAGCATATGTTAGTGCAGACCTTCTAAAAAGATATCTTAAACATAAAGGACTTGAAGTTAAACAGGTTATGAACATAACTGATGTTGATGACAAAACAATAAGAGATAGCCAAGAACAAAAACTTTCACTAGGTAAATTTACAAAAAAATATGAGAAAGCATTTTTTGAAGATATTGAAACATTAAATATAGATAAGGCAGAAATATTTCCAAAAGCAACCAAACACATAAAAGAAATGGTTGCACTAGTAAAAAAATTATTAGATAAAGGATTTGCCTACAAAGGAGAAGATAATTCTATTTATTTTAACATTAGAAAATTCAAAGAATATGGTAAACTTTCAAAAGTAGACCTTAGTGAATTAAAAGCAGGAGCAAGAGTTAACCAGGATGAATATACTAAAGACCAAGCACAAGATTTTGTTCTATGGAAAGCATGGGATAAAAATGATGGTGATGTTTTTTGGGAAACAGAAATCGGAAAAGGAAGACCTGGTTGGCACATAGAATGTTCTGCGATGTCAATGAAATATCTAGGAGAAACTTTTGATATCCACACCGGAGGAATTGACCTAATATTTCCTCACCATGAAAACGAAATCGCACAATCAGAAGCAGTAACAGGTAAAAAGTTTGTCAACTACTGGATTCACAATGAATGGATTCTTTCTGAAGGAAAGAAAATGGGAAAGAGATTTAATAATTTCTTTACACTAAGAGACCTTATTAATAAAGGATTTGACCCAATGGCAATAAGATATGCACTTATTGTAACACACTACAGACAGCAACTTAACCTTACTATGGAAAATATCAAGTCTGCAGAAAAAATATTACAGAGATTCTATGACTTTTTAGACAAACTTTCTAGTGTCAAA
>CAYZNE010000023.1:0-11677 GCA_964478955.1 uncultured Methanosarcinales archaeon | reverse complement strand
TCTTAATTTCCCTAAAAAAATTAGTACTAATGATATTGCCTTAATTTATCAGCCTTTTAAGAATAGTACTGGGTATGGGGCTAATACTAAAATTGAGATAATTTTAGATGTAAATGAGAATTATAAGATTTTAACTGTTAAAGATGATGGGTTGGGGCTTTTTAATAAGAAAGAAGGACACTTGCTAAGTAAACAAGAAATTGAAAACATTTTTAACACTAAAAGATTTGGCATGAAATTTTGTTATGAATTAACAAATTTCTTAGGGGGATTTATTGAAGTAACTTCTAAGTGTTTAGAAGAAGAAGTTGTTAGGTTCTCTACTAAAGATAGCAGTCTTAATATAAGCAACATATCAGATCATGTGGGGACCCAGTTTAGATTTTATCTCCCTAAATAATTATAACTCAACTTCATCAATGACAACATCGCAGTGAGCTTTGTTCTTGAAAGTCTCTGCATCTTTCTCTGTTCCAACAATTGGCCCATAGTGTGCAGGCATTGCCATTTTTGGTTGGATGATCGCAGTTGCATTTGCAGCTTCTTCTGCATCCATAACATAAACTCCTGAAACTGGCAGAATTGCAAGGTTGATATCTGTAATAAGATTCATTTCTGGGATTACATCAGTATCACCAGCATAATAAATTCTTTTTTTCTCAATTGTAAAAATAAATCCACACCAATCAGTATTTTTTTTATGAAATTCTTTATTAGTGTTGTATGCAGGAACTATTTCAACTGAAAATTCTTTGAAAATTAATTTCTCACCAAGATTAAAACTAGTTGTTTCATTTTCTGTGAATTCAAGAACTTTAGGCATTACTGAAGTAGGAACAAATATTTTAGTTGTTTTTTTGAGAAGTTTTTTTATGTCTTCAATACTCAAATGGTCAAAGTGATCATGGCAACAGAAAATATAGTCTGCTTTGTCATCGTTTTCTATTTTGTAAGGATCAATGTATATAATAGTATCTTTAGATTTTATTCTTATTGTTGTATGTGTAAATCTTTTGACTTCAACCATAACCTAACCCAAATTATTGTTTTACATTAAGTTTTAAAAACTTTTCCTTAATCATTTACTCTTTTTTAATGTGTGATCATATAATATGCCTTCAATTTTGCTTAGATTCCATTTGATTGCATCATATTTTTTCCTTAGCTCACCATTATTAAAGTCAAATTTTAGAAATTGTCCTAGAAGATAATCAATAAAATTTTTTATTTCTTTCACTTTTTCATGTCTATTTTTTGTTGCACTCATGACACAGTATCTCCCAAGTTCGCCTGTTAGATCAGCCAATCCACAAAGATAATCATGATAATTTACTTTTAATTTAGAAGACGAGGATATTTTCCCTGTTAATATAAAATCGAGAAATGTTCTTGCTTCAACATATTCTTGCAGTGCTGCTTTGTACATGTTTATTGATTCTAGCTCTGATTGCTTAAATTTTTTTCTTAATCTTGATAGTTCTATTTCTATATTATTAATTGCTCTTTTTGCTTCAGAAATTTCTTCCCTATGAATAGAATAAATAGCCTGTTTGCTGTTTTTTACTATTTCTCTAGTCTTAGTTATTATAATGCTCTTTATTTTATCAGAATTTTTGAAATCTTTCAGTAATTTCTGAAAATCTCTATCTAAATCATTAAAATTTAGGCTTTCTTTTTTATTTTTAATATTAATATTCTTAATCATTTTAATATATCATAATGTTTTTTTAATTTAGATTAACTCAAGTTTTTTTAAACTTTTTTCTAAAATAGTGCTTAAGTGTGATAAATATTTTTCCTCGTCGATATATTTTTTGATTAGTGAAGATATAATTAAAAAGTTCATATCTAAATTTCTTTCTTTATTGACGAGAAAACAATTCTTATGTTTAATATTTTTTTTGACAAACTTTATAAATAAATAATCCAATAATCTAATAGTTTATCCAATAAAGCTTTATTGGGTTATTCAAAATACATAAAATAGTTTTGAGGTGTTGCAATGCCAACAAAAAAGAAAAAACCAGTTAGAAGAAAAGCAAAAAAGAAAGTAGTTAGGAAAAAGAAACCTGTAAAAAGAAAAGCTAAGAAAAAAGTGACTAAGAAGAGAAAGGTTGTTAGGAAAAAGAAACCTGTAAAAAGAAAAGTGACTAAGAAAAGAGTAGTTAAAAGAAAAAAGAAAAGAAGATAATTCTGACTTTTTTATTTTTTTAATTCCGATTATTCGGTGCCAATAAGTTAGTTTGATTTGTTGAGCATTTTTTTATTTTTTTATTGTTATTTCTATAATTAATTTGTTAATACAGTTTAAGGAATATTGTCTTTTTTATTGACGGGAAAACACTAAGAATATCTTGTTTTTTAACCACAATATTTATAAAGAAAACCCCTTTCTGTTTTTATAGAAAATAAGCATTCTTAGCACTTATTTTTGACTTAAAAAAATCTTAAAATTAAGGTGTTTAACAAATGCAAAATAGTCATGAGAATACAGAAAAATCAAGCTACGACGCTTCAAATATTACTGTTTTAGATGGTTTAAAGGCTGTTAGAAAAAGACCTGGAATGTATATAGGAAGCACTGGGCCAAGAGGTCTTCATCATCTTGTATATGAGGTTGTTGATAATTCAATTGATGAGGCAATGGCAGGCTTTTGCTCTGAGATTAAAGTAATCTTAAATAAAGATGATTCTGTCACAGTTACTGATGATGGAAGAGGTATTCCTACAGAGATTCATGTTGCGTCAAAAGTTTCAGCTCTCCAGGTTGTTATGACCAAGTTGCATGCAGGAGGTAAGTTTGACTCTGATTCATATAAAGTAAGTGGGGGATTACACGGGGTTGGTATAAGTGTTGTTAATGCCCTCTCAAGTACTCTGGAGATTTCTGTTCATAGAAAAGGTAAAGTTTTTTATCAAAATTATAATAAAGGGAATCCTAATTCAGAAGTTAAGATTATTGGTAATACAAATAAAACTGGAACAATTGTGCATTTTCAACCAGATTCAGAGATTTTTGATGAAATAACATTTGATTATGATACTGTTGCAATTAAACTTAAAGAGTTAGCTTTTTTGAATAAAGGAATTAAAATCATGCTTGTTGATGAAAGAAATGATAAAAAAGATGATTTCTATTATGAAGGAGGAATAAAATCTTTTGTTGAGTACCTTAATAAGAATAAAAAATCTTTTCATGACATCATCTATATTCAAGGGTTAAAAGACAATGTTAATGTTGAAGTTGCAATCCAATATACTGAAGCATACAGTGAAACAGTTTATAGTTTTGTTAATAATATTAATACTCATGAGGGTGGAACTCATCTTACAGGGTTTAAAACTGCACTAACAAGATCTCTTAATAATTATCTAAATGCTAATGAAGCAAAATTTAAGTCTGGTAAATCAAAGAAAAATGGTAATGGAGTGAAATTAAGTTTATCTAGTGAAGATACTAGAGAAGGTTTATCTGCGATTATTTCAGTTAAGGTTCCAGAACCTCAATTTGAAGGTCAAACAAAAACAAAATTAGGCAATGGTGAAGTAAAAGGAATTGTTGATAAATTAGTTTTTGAAAAATTATCAACTTTTTTTGAAGAAAACCCAAAAGTTATCCAAGCAATTGTTAACAAGGCATTGTTAGCTGCAAGAGCAAGAGATGCTGCAAAAAAAGCAAGAGAATTAACAAGAAGAAAATCTGCACTAGAATTCTCAAGCTTGCCAGGCAAATTAGCTGATTGCTCAGAAAGAGATGCTTCAAAATGCGAAATTTTTATTGTTGAAGGAGATTCTGCAGGCGGTTCAGCAAAACAGGCAAGGTCTAGAGAAAATCAGGCAATACTTCCTGTTTTTGGTAAAATTCTAAATGTTGAGAAATCAAGAATTAACAAAGTTCTAACTTCAGAAAAACTTGCAATGATAATTACTGCTCTAGGCACAGGAATTGGTGATGAGTTTAATATTGATAAATGCAGATACCATAAGATTATTTTAATGGCTGATTCAGATGTAGATGGTGCTCACATTACAACATTACAATTAACATTTTTTTATAGATATCTTAAACCAATAATTGACGCAGGATATTTATATTTAGCACAACCACCACTCTATCTAATAAAAAAAGGAAAGCAAAAGTTCTATGCGCAAAATGATAAAGATAGGGATAGAATAATTGCAGAATTTGGTGGAAGTGAAGGAGTATCAATTCAAAGATATAAAGGTCTTGGAGAGATGAACCCTGAACAGTTATGGGAAACAACAATGAATCCTGCAACAAGGTTCTTAAAACAAATAACTATTGAGGACGCTTTGATTGCTGATGAAACATTCTATCTCTTAATGGGAGATAATGTTGAAATTAGAAGAGAGTTCATTGAGGCGAATGCAGAAAAGGCGAAGAATGTGGATGTATAGGGTTTTTTATTTCTATTATATATTAATAACATTTATAAATTTCTATTCGTAAAATTCTCTTAAAGGGGTGTTTAATGGAGTTTTATCAAAAATCTACAAGTGAGGCTCTTGAATCGTTAGGTTCTTCGCTAAAAGGTTTAACAAAAAAGCAAGCTGAACTTAGACTTTCTAAGTATGGAGTTAATGCTTTAGATAAACAAGATAAAAACACTGTTTTAAATGTTATAATAGATCAATTCAAAGATTTTTTAATATTATTACTTGTTGGCGCAACAGTTTTATCTTGGTTGTTGGGCAACACTGTTGAAGCAATAGCAATGTTAGTAATGATTGTTTTAATAGTTGTTCTGGGTTTTGTTCAAGAATATAGGGCTGAGAAATCTTTAGAAAAATTAAAAAAATTAACTTCGCAAAAAGCTGTTGTTCTAAGAAATGGTGAAGAGACAAAAATAGATGCTAAATATCTTGTGCCAGGAGACATAGTTGTTTTAGAAGCAGGAAGTATAATCCCTGCAGATATGAGATTATTAGTTGATTCTTCGTTAAAAGTAGATGAGTCTTCTTTAACAGGTGAGTCTGAACATTGTTTTAAGAATTCTAAAGCAATAAAAAAAGAAGTTTCTATTACTGGTCAAGCAAACATGGTTTTTATGAGTGCTGTTGTTGTTTACGGAAGAGCAACAGGTGTTGTTGTGAAAACAGGAATGCATACTGAGTTTGGAAAAATTGCTCATTCTCTAACAGAAGTTGATACAACACAAACACCAATGAAAAAGAAAGTAGCGAGAATTGTAAAACAATTAACTTTTGCTGTTATAATTATTTGTGCCATAGTATTTATTAGTAATTATCTAAAAGGAGACTTAGATTTAAACCAAGCATTTCTAATAGCACTCAGCCTTGCTATTGCTGCAGCACCAACTAGTTTACCTGCAATAGTAACAATTTCTTTAGGCAGGGGTGTTGTTGATTTAGCAAAGAAAAATATGCTTGTTAAAAAATTGCCTGCTGCAGAAGGACTTGGATCTGCAACATTTATTTGTTCAGATAAAACAGGAACTTTAACTAAGAATGAGATGAGTATTAGAAATGTTTTCTATAATAATAAATTATTCAAAGTAGGGGGTGTTGGTTATTCTAGTGAAGGCCATGCTTTATATAAAAATAAAATTGTTACTAATAAAGAACTTACTAAACTTTTAGAAATAGGAACAATTTGTAATGATTCTGATTTAATAGAAAAAAATGATCAATATGAAATAATTGGTGATCCTACAGAAGTAGCACTTCTTGTTCTTGGAAACAAGCTTGATTTGGATAGAGAAAAAGCCCTGTTTAATTATGAAGTTATTCAAGAGTTACCTTTTGATTCTGACAGAAAGATGATGTCGGTTATATGTAAAACCCATAAGAATAAAACAGAATCAATGACAAAAGGCGCAGCTCTTCTGGTATTAAATAATTGTAGTAAGATATTAATTAATAATAGAGTAAGAAAATTAACTTCAGCTCAAAAAAGAAAAATTAAAAAAATAATATATGATATGGAATCATCTGCATTAAGAGTTCTTGGTCTTTCATTTAAGCAACTAAAGAAAAAATCGAAATATTCTTTTAAGGATACTGAGAAAAATATGATTTTTGTAGGTTTAGTTGGAATGATTGATCCTCCAAGAGAAACAGTAAAAGATTCTATTGAACTTTGCAGAAAAGCTGGAATTGAGATTATGATGATAACTGGAGACAGTCCTATAACTGCGCAAGCCATTGGTACTGATATAGGTTTAATTAACCCTTCTATTGACGAAATAATTACTGGAGTGCAACTAGATGAGCTTTCTGATAAAGAATTAGACAAGAGAATTGCAAAGATTAGGATTTGTGCAAGATTTTTACCCATACAAAAGTTAAGGATAATTGAAGCATTACAAAAAAGAAATAATATTGTTGCAATGACTGGTGATGGTATAAATGATGCGCCTGCATTAAAGAAAGCAGATCTTGGAGTTGCAATGGGTATAACTGGAACTGATGTTGCTAAAGAAGTTGCAGATATGACTCTAGTTGATGATAATTTCTCAACAATTGTCAGTGCAATAGAAGAAGGAAGAAATATTTATGATAAAATTTTGAAGTCTGTAAAGTATCTTTTAACTTGTAATGCAGGTGAAATATTAACGGTATTTGTTGCGCTTCTTATTAATTTACCAATTCCCTTATTACCATTACAAATATTATTAATGAACTTATTAACTGATGGTTTGCCTGCATTGGCCTTAACTCTTGAGCCCACTGATAAGACTGTAATGGATAGACTTCCAAGAGATCCTAATGAGAATCCTCTAAGTTCAGGGATGTTATGGCTTGCTCTAATTTTTGGTGGATTAATGGCTGGGGGAACACTGATATTGTTCAATTATTTTTATCAGAGTTCAGGAGACTTACCTCTAGCTCAAACAATAGCATTTACTTCTCTTGTAATGTTTGAGATGTTTGCAGTTTTAAGTGCTAAAACACTGTATAAACCGGTTATTTCTAAAGGATTCTTTAGTAATAAATATCTTCATTTTGCGATAATATTTTCTGTATTACTACAATTATTAGTTGTCTATGTGCCTTTCTTGCAATCTGTGTTTGGAACAACCGGCTTAGATTTAATGCATTGGGTATACATAGTTGGTGTGGCTTTTATTGGATTTATAGTTATGGAAGTTAGCAAATTCTTTATTAGATATGAGAAAAGAAAAATAGTTAAAGCAGATTGATTATCTTTCTAGTTTTAATTCTCTTATTTCTGCAGTTTCTAAATGTTGAAAACTTCTGTGTTTGGAAGAACACATTTTTTGAAATCCTGATTGTAAAATTTGTAAAGCATCACCATGAGCCACAAGAACTATTTTTTTGTTATTATATTTTTGTTCTAACCATAATATTAATTCTGTTGTTCTACTTAGTACTTCTTTCGTACTCTCTACATCTTTAATTTTGTGGTTTGGATCATTTAAGTCATCTTCCCAAATCTTATTGTAATTAGAATTATGTGTTGTTTCCCATTTACCAAAATTTCTTTCTCTTAGTCTAATGTCTTTATGTATTACTTTTATTTTTAGATGTTTGGCAATGATATTTGCAGTTTCAATAGTTCTTTTAAGATCAGAAGTGTAAATAATAGTATGTTTATCAAGTATTTTATTTTTCTCTATTGAGTCTTGTGCTTGTTTTTTCCCTAGATTACTAAGCCCATATTCTTGAACACCATTTTTATGATAACTAATGATTATTTTTTGAACATTTGCTTCACTTTCACCATGTCTCATTACAAAGTATTTGTTTTTTAGTTGTTTTAAGTCTTTTAAGTGGTTCATAGAAGAACGATATTTTGTTTTATTAATAAACTTTTTTGTATATTAAAATCACAACTTTTATTAATAAACTAGGCTACTTTGGGTTTAGGTGTGGATTTGATGGATAAACAGAAGAAAAAAGAAATTCGTGACTTGAGAATATACAATCTTAAGAAAACATGGTATGGTAAAGTAGTACATTTTTTATGGTATGAAGATTCTGCTCTTAGTTGGATTGCAAATATTGTTGTTGCATTTATTGTTATAAAATTCATGTTCTATCCGTTGCTTGCTCTAGTTTTTGCAACAGAGTTACCTGTTGTTGCGGTTGTATCTTGTTCAATGGAACATAGATTTACTAATTGTGGAGAAAGAAGAATGATGGATAATATCTGTGGAGTTCCTGGAAGTGGCACTGTAGATCATGAAGCTTTTTGGCAGTTTTGTGGTGACTTTTATGATGAGAGAAATATAACCAAAGAACAATTTGAAACCTTTCCACTCAGTTCAGGTTTTAACAAAGGAGACATAATTTTTCTCAGAGGTATACCTATAGAAGAGCTTAAAGTTGGTGATACAATAGTTTTTAGTGCAACTAAAAAAGCATATCCTATAATTCATAGAGTTATAGCAATAGATTATGTTGATAATGAATATATTATTCAAACTAAAGGAGATCATAATAAAGCACAAATAAGTGACTCTTATTTGAATGAACTTGAAATAAAAGAAGGCCAAATTTTTGGTAAAGCAACTTTAAGAGTGCCTTTTTTAGGTTACATTAAAATTTGGTTCACAGATTTAATTAATATTTTTAGGTAAGGTTATGAAAAAAACAAATTGGAAAAACATGCCCTATGGTGGGCAAGCAGTAATGGATGGAGTAATGATTAAATCAAAAAACTTTATTTCTGTTTCTGTTAGAAATGAAAAAAATAAAATAGTAAATGAAACTTATCCTTTTAATAATTTTATGACTAAGTATAAACTTTGGCAATCATTCTTTTTTAGAGGAATTGCAAATATGATTGAGATGCTTGTTGTTGGGATGAATGCATTGACAAAGAGCATAAATTTGCATTTAGAAGAGGAAGAAGAAAAATTGTCCCCAGTTCACATGTTTTTTACAATACTTGTGAGTGTTGGCTTAGCATTGGTCTTATTTAAGTTACTTCCTTTAACTGCTGCAAACTTTATAACTAAATTATTTAGTTTAACTTCAGGATTTCTGTTTAATTTGATTGATGCGATTGTCAAACTTTTAATTTTAGTTCTTTATATTTTGATAATATCTTTATTTAGTGATATAAAAAACTTATTTATGTATCATGGTGCAGAACACAGATCAGTTCATTCTTGGGAAAAGTATAAAGATTTTAAGAAACTAACTGTTGCAAACACACAAAAATTTAAGTCATTGCATCCAAGATGTGGAACTTCATTCTTATTATTTGTAATATTTGTTAGTTTACTTGTTTATTTATTAATTCCAATGCAAACTTATTTCTGGTTAAATTATTTATACAGACTACTATTGCTCCCTGTTATTATTGGGTTATCTTATGAGTTTTTGAAACTAACCGCAAAATATGAGAAGTCTTTTATAATGAAAATTTTAATGCAGCCAGGATTGCTTATGCAGAGATTAACTACTAGTAATCCTAGTAATGAACAAGTTGAAGTTGCTATTCATTCTTTGAAGAATGCGGTTAAAGCTCAGAAAAAATTTGAAGAGAAGAAATAAATCTTAGTAGTTATTTATGTTTTAATTGTTTTGCATTATCCCACAGTAGTTTAAAGAAGAACCGGTGCATGTCTGCAATTTCTTTATTATCTATTTTTATTCCTATTAATTCTTTGTCAAAGCTCAATATTGCTACAGAATCATTATAAATTTGAATAAATGTAGTTATTTTATCAAGTTTTTTTAAGATTTTTACTTTTGTGAATTTATCCCAGTTTGCTAATTTAATAAATTCTTTATCAAAAGTATTAATTACACTTCTAAGTTTAATTTTTTTGTTAACTCTCTTTTTTCTAAAGTTAAGAGATTGATATTTTGCTACCTCTTTAGCTATACTGTAATTACCATATGTAAGAATATCTTTTTTAGTGTTTAATGTTTGGTCTAATAATGTAGAAATACCTTTTGGTCCTTCATATAATTCTACAACCGGTTTTTTTCCTGCGCTTTTTTTAAGTGATTCTAATTGTGGTAGAATTGAATTAATTTTTTCTTCTTTTTCTTTTAATATTCCAATTAATCTTTTTGGGTTAACTGCTTGAAAATGTGTGATTTTATCCCTATTTGTTGAGGTAACAAGACCTTTATTCAAAAGTGAATCTAAAATATGATAAGTTGTAACTCTATTAATTTTTGAATCATGTGCTAGTCTTGTAACGTTTGTTTGGCCTAATCTTAGTAAATTAAGATAAATTTTTGATTCTTTTTCTGATAGATTTAATTCTCTTAATGTTTCTGATAATTTTTCAATACTCATAAAATATAAATATATTTTCTTGTTTATAAAATTTCCTTATTGTTGTACATTAAGAACAACAAAAGCTAATATACTGATAAAGTTATCCCTATTCTATGATAACATATGCTGAATTAAGAAAAGAAGTACAAACCATGAATAAAATTACAGGATGTGTAAAAATAGAAAGACCTCTAATCATCAACGAAGCATTTCCCGGCCAATTTAATCTAAGCTTTACTGAGCAACCAATGCTAGATGAGTATGGGGCAAATTATTTAAATTTTGATCACGATTTTGTATTTTCAACTATTCCTAGTTGTATTAGATATTCAGATTTATTTGATGAAAAAACAAAAGCATCAAACTTAGTTGGTAATAATGCTTGGAAGTATCTTGGTGTTTTTGAGATGGCTGATTTAGCAGGTATGGCAACTTATAAAGGAATACATGATATATTCTCCTTACAAAAAAAACAAGCAGAAAATCTTATTAACCTACTTGAAAATTATGGAATAAAGAAAGAACAAATTTTTCCTACATATCAACCTTTAAGAAAATTATCTGAGATCCCTCAAAAGAGAAAAGAAGATTTTCCTTTTGATTTTATTATTCCAGAAGATGAGATTGGAAAACAAGTTTTTTTAGATTTAGGAATTCCTGAAAAGAACATAATTGAAGATTACTCTGGAGCAACGCTTTTGAGATTATATCTTTCCAAAAGAACACCTAATGGCCTAAGAAAAATACCTTCCCCTTGGGGTTATAGGAATGAGATTAATATAAACCTTGGAACAAAACAAAAACCAAAGCTAATTGATATTGGAACTTTAGAAAGAATGGTCTATAAACCAATAATTGTCAAAGAGAAAATAATTGGAATATCAGAAATTAATGATACTGTTTCAATTGGTGCTCTCGGATTAGAAAGAATATGCATGGTAGTTAATAGGCTATTAAAAGTTCAAGATATAGATTCTATAAAACCATTTTATCAATCTATGCCAAAAGTTCATAAACCTGTTTTAATTGGTGAATATTTACGGGCTTTGCATTTTATTTGTACAGATTTGCCAACAGCAAAAGAGAAATATAACTTTACTTTTGATAAACATAAAAAAACACGTAGGAGATTTAATAAAATAAGAGGAACAATTTTAAACTCTGATTTAACAATTAGACAAATTAAAAATCTTTTAATAATAAACTCTGAAAATCAACCTTGGCATCCAGAACTTAAAGAAGGAATTGAATTAACAGTGGGTTCTTTGGAAAAGTATAAAAGCATTTTAAATTATAATAAGAATTAATTTTTTTGGTTTTCTTAGACAATTTTATTCTCAAAAAAGCTAATACTTCAATCTTAAGATTGAAGTATTAGCTTTTTTGGACGACATCCTTTTAGTTGGATACCTCAACCTTTAGGTTGAGGAG
>CAYZNE010000022.1:0-12030 GCA_964478955.1 uncultured Methanosarcinales archaeon | reverse complement strand
TTTTGCTTACAAGAATATTCTTACAATCGATTTTATAATTTTTTAATAAAATTTCTATTGCTCTAGCTAAATATTCATAATCCTCAATTTTTTCGGTGATATATTGTATTTTACACATTTTAAAATTTTTAATAGTTACAATCTATTAATGGTAAATACAACCAAATATATAAAAATATGTAGTTGTTTTTCACTAGTATACAAAAAACTTATAAAGAATACTTGTACTCTATTAATCATGGATAAAATTGACCTAAAAATACTTGCAGCTCTAGACAAAAACCCTAGAGCAAGTTTTAATGAATTAGGACGAACAACAAGAGTCTCAAAAGAAGTTGCACAATATAGATTTAAACAACTTGTAAAAAAGAAAATAATAACAGGATTCTTTGCATATATAAATCTTGCAAAAATAGGCAGAAAACCACATAAAATATTTATTAAGTACAAAAGTGTGACAAAGGAAGTACAAAAAGATATAGAAGAATACGTAAAAAATAATAAAGATGTTTCATGGACAGGATTATGTGAAGGAATGTGGGATTTAATTATAACTTGCTTGACTAAAAGTTCTAAAGAATTCACAATCTTTTTTAATGATTTTTTTAGTAAATTTGGAAAATATTTTACAAAAAAAGAATTAATATTATCAAACAATACAATTATTTTAAATGATAAATATCTTGCAGAAGGAAAAACTCTATCAAAAAAACAACTTAATTTCGATGCTGAAATTGTTTCTATTGATGAAATAGATAAAAGAATATTATTAGAATTATCCTCAAATGCTAGAATAAGCTTTACAGAGATAGGTAAGAAAGTTAGTTTAAGTTATTGGGCAGTTGCACAGAGATATAAAAAACTACTTAAAGAAAAAGTTATAGTAACTTTAAAAACAAGAATCAATTTCAAGAAATTAGGTTATTCTTACTATCATCTTTTGATTGAATTAAATGATCAATCAATAAAAAAAGAATTAATTAATTATTTCTCAGAACATAAACATTGCAACTTAGTAATGGAATACATAGGAAAATACAATTTACATGCAGAATTCGTTCTAAAAAAAGAAGAAATAACTGATGTAATAATGGATTTCAGAGAGAAATTTGGAGATAAGATTGCAAGTTATGAGCTTCTTAGAATAGTAGAAGAATATTTAATTAATTTAATGAAGAAAATATAATCACTCAATCTTGATTGCAGGTTTCGCAGGGAATGCAGCAGAAGCTTTGGAAGCTTTTGCAGATTCCTCATCTACAATTTCAATTTCACAATTAAGTTCTGATCTAATGTTTTCAATGTTTTCGTCTAGCCAAGCTCTTTCTTGTTTTTTGTTTAAACTTATTATCGGAAGTTTACTTGGGTCTTTGATTATTTTAGGAACAAGTTTAGTAACATTTTGGCCTTGCTTTTTTAGATTAGTTGACATAATTGATTTGATTATGTCAGAGCCGTTTCTTGTTTTTTCTAATTGTTCTTTAATTACTCTTATGAATTCATATTTCCAATCTGCACTTAAGAATAAAGTAACTTTATTTATTTTACTTATCTTTGCAAAGCCTTTGACTTTGTTGATATCATTAACTATTCCTTTAATATAATCCTCTTCAAATTCTGCAGCCTCATCTATTAGAGATTCGTCGTGAGTTGGCCATGTTTGCAATGAAGCAAAGTCTTTATTTCCAAGTGTTTCCCACATCTCTTCTGCTAAATGTGGTGCAAAAGGACATATTAATAATGATAATTTTTCAACAATTTTTTTGATAACTTTATTATTGTAATCTTTTTCTTTATAACGATAAACTGCATTCACAAACTCTATTATTGCACCAATAGCCAAGTTTGGTTTTATTTGTTCAATCTTTTCTGTCACAATCTTTATTGTTTTATTTAATTTAGAGATTATTCTCTTATCTGCAATATTTTCTGTGTTTCTTGAGGTTTCATTTAGTAACTCTAAAAGACCATAAATTCTTTGTAAAAGCCTATAAGTTCCTTCAACACCTTCATCTGACCATTCAAATTCTTTTTCAGGAAGTGCCATGAACAAGATAAAAACTCTAACTGTATCAGATCCATATTTATTAATTAATTTTATAGGGTCAACAGTGTTGCCTAAAGATTTAGACATTTTTGCGCCATCTTTGTTTACCATTCCTTGAGTTAACAATGAATTAAATGGTTCATCAAAATTAATTAAGCCTAGGTCTCTAAGAACTTTAGTGAAAAATCTTGCATATAACAAGTGTAAGATTGCATGTTCTATTCCACCAATATATTGATCAACAGGCATCCAATAATTAGCTTTTTCTTTGTTAAATAATTCTTTATTATTGTTTGGGTCAGTAAATCTCAGGAAATACCATGAACTATCAAAAAATGTATCCATTGTATCTGTTTCTCTTTTTGCATTAGCACCACACTTAGGACATTTACAATTAATAAAAGTTTTACTTGATAAAATTGGATTACCATGACCGGTAAATTTGATATCTGTTGGAAGTTTAATTGGAAGATTCTCCTCTTTTTCTGGGACAATACCACATTTATCACAATAAACAATTGGTATTGGTGTTCCCAATATCTTTGACGCGAAACAAGCCAATCTCTTAATTTGTAATTAATTGTTTTCTTTCCATATTTATTTTTTTCAATCCAATTAGCCATATTTGGCAGGGCATCTCTATTATTCATTCCAGAAAATTCACCTGAATTAAATAATACCCCCCCATTAAGAAAGGCTCTTGAAGCTTTACTAGCATCAATTGGTTTACCATCATCTGATATAACAAACTTTAGTGGAATATTATATTTGTGTGCAAATTCAAAGTCTCTTTGGTCATGAGCATCAGCCATAATAATTCCTGTCCCATACATTAATGCAAAATTTGCAACATATATTGGAACTTTTTCATTATTAGCAGGATTAATAGCATATTTTCCTAAGAAACAACCAATTTTATCTTTACCTTCAGGTGTTGTTCTTTCTATTTCTGTTTGTTTTCTTATCTGAGAAATAATTTTATTAGTTTGTTTCTCAAATTGAGTTCCTTTAACAAGTTCCTGAACAATAGGATGTTCAGGGGCTATAACAATAAAAGTAACACTATAAATTGTATCACATCTTGTTGTATAGGTTGGAAGAACTATGTTAGAGTTTTCAACTTTAAAGTTAATCTCAACACCTTTACTTTTACCAATCCAGTTTCTTTGCATAATTTTAACACGATTAGGCCAATTATCTAATTTCCCAATATCATTAAGCAATTCTTCTGCATAATCCTTAATCTTAAGATACCATTGATCTAGGGGTTTTTGTTCAACTTCTGATTTGCATCTCCAACATTTTCCATTTTCAACTTGCTCATTGGCAAGAACAGTTTCACAAGAAGGGCACCAATTAATTATTCCAACATTTTTATAAGCAAGACCTTTCTTAAACATTTGAATAAATATATATTGGTTCCATTTGTAATAATCAAGATTAGAAGTTGCTAATTCTCTTGACCAATCATAACTAATACCTAATAACTTAAATTGTTTTTTTATTCCATTAATTTTATCAGCTGTTAATTCAGCTGGAGGGATATTTTCTTTGATTGCAGCATTTTCTGCTGGTAAACCAAAAGAGTCAAATCCCATTGGATAGAGAACATTAAAACCATTCATTCTTTTAAATCTAGAAAAGCAATCACCAATAGAATAATTTCTAACATGACCAATATGCATATAACCTGAAGGATATGGAAACATCTCTAAGCAATAGAATTTCTTTTTTTTAGAATCTTCTCTAACTTCAAATATCTTAGCATCTGCCCATTTCTTCTGCCATTTTTCTTGCAATTCTTTGAATGATTTCTTTTCCATACTATTAAGATATAATGGCGTCTTTTTAAAAGTTTTCATATAATGCTCATACTTATAGCAAAAACCTTTTTAAAGAAATATCTCTAATATATGCATATTTGGGTTATGTTAGGTGTTTAATCAGAAAATGAAGAAAAAACCTAAAAAGTTAAATAAAGAAGAGGTAAATAAGGTGGTTAGAAAACTTCTTAAGAAAGGGCAGAATTGGTCATTAGACCTCATACTGGGGATTGTAATATTTATGTTAATTTTATCAATATTTTATTTATTAATTAGCAAAGGAAACACCTCAGACGTTGGAATAATGAAAGAAAACGCAGGCAGGGTTATGAATTTCTTTGATGCAGGTAAGAGTGATTCAGGTAATGCTATCTTAAATGGTAATACAGTTAATATTACTGCACTCGAGAACTTATATAATGGTGGGGATTATGAACAAATTAAGAGGGATCTAGGCATAACAGGTGAGTTCTGTATTGTTTTGGAAGATTCTAATAATAGAATTATTGTTATAGAGGGTAGTTCAGGTGAATTCTATGGGTTTGGAGGAGCAGATTTAAACATTAGTGGGTGCCTTTGTGGTCTAGAATGTACATAGTTAATTTATTCTTATTTTAAAATGATAAATCAAAATGAGTTAATAATTGATGCTTCAACCAAAAAATTTGAAGTTAAGAAAATTGAAAATCAAGATATTTTGGGCCCCATAGATTATGGAATTAAAAAATTCTCAGAAGATAAAAACAATTTTTGTTTTGGAAAAGGAATCTTAGCAGGGTCTAAAATTCCTGGAACAAAAAGATTAATGTTCACAGGATTATCACCACTATGGACCCATTTTTATATTTCTACAATGGGCGGTGCAGCATATATATTTCATCACCTAGGAATAAACTATGTTAATATTAAAAGCAAATGCAACGAGTTTTCTATTTTAGAAATTAAAAGACAAGGTTCAACAGTAACAGTTGCATTCTATCCTGTTGACATTAATAAGATTTGGTCAGGATATAAAGAAGAAAAAGGTTTTTATGCACTACAAAAATATGTTTATGATACATATGGTAAAGACTTTAAGTCTTGTAGAGTTCTTGCAACAGGACCTGCAGCATTTAAAACAAGAACAGGAGCAATTGGTTCTGCGCCTATTGTTAATGGGAAAATAACTGCTGTTGATTGTTGGGCTGGCAGAGGAGGAATTGGTTCAAAAATGTTGCAAGAGCATGGGATTGCCGCAATTATTTATGGTGGTGACTTTGAAGAACCTGCTGATTCTCCCCTGAATGACAGAGATGAAATAAATGAGATATTTGAAAAAGAGTTTCATAAAAACATGATTCAGGAAGACATTGCAGAAACAATCAAATATAGATATAACCCTGAGTTACATTCTGGCGGAACATTTGGTGTTAATTTTACTAGATTAAAAGGCTGGATGTTTTCTTTTAACTATCAATCAATTTATTTTACAGAACAAGAAAGAATTGATATACATAACCGATTAATTCTAGCACACTACTTAAAACAATTTAATGAAGAAACTATTGATAAAAAACAGTTTAAACATTGTGGTGAGCCCTGCGCTGCTGTTTGTAAAAAGATGAATGGCAAATTCAAAAAAGATTACGAACCATACGAGGCACTTGGGCCAAACATAGGTGTTTTTGATCAGAGAGCAGCTGAAAAAATTAATCACTACGTTGATTCAATGGGTTTTGATGCGATTCAGGCAGGATCATTAGTATCTTGGATAATGGAATGTATTTCTAAGAATAAATTCCCTAAAGAAGACTTTGATATTGACATGGTTCCTAAATGGGATTATAAAAACTTTGATGTTGTTAATGATTCAAATCATAATGCAGATATGGCGTGTCAAATAATTGATAGAATAATTAATAATGAAAAGTGTTCTGTTTTTAGAAAGGGAATAAGAAATGCAGCTAAAGAAATAGATGTTAAATATGATACAAATACAATTAATCTTGCAGTCTTTAATGCATTTGGTAAAGAAGGTTGTATGGTTCCTAACCAATACTGGGTGCCTGGAATGTTTTCTCCAATGCCTATAATGGGCAAATACTTTGAATATTATGGTACAGATTACCTTGGCCCATTTGAACTTGGTAAAAAAAATGTTGAAAGAATGATAAAAGAACTTTATTCTGATAATTCAGGTATTTGTAGATTTCATAGAGGGTGGGTTGAGAAGATAATAGAAAAGTTAATTGATAAATTATTTGATGTTAAAATTGATTATTATAATCACCACAAAAAATTAGCACAAAAAATTAATCTTAACAATAAAGCAGTTTTCTGGGAATCTGAGAAAATTATTGATATTATTAAAGTATATCTTGAAAAAGTTCTTACAGGAGAACCAGAAAACAAGAAATTACAAGAGTTAATTAATAAATTTAATAAAGACAAAGTTTCTGTAGCTAAAGAATACTGGCAACAAGTACTTAATGGACAAAACGAGGCATTTAAATGAAAAAATACATAACAATTGATGGTAATACAGCTGCATCCAACATAGCATATTTGTTTAGTGAAGTTGCAGCAATTTATCCTATTACTCCTTCTTCTTCAATGGGAGAATTAGCAGATTTTAATTCTGCAAAAGGCAAGAAGAATCTTTTTGGACAGACAGTTGATGTTATTGAAATGCAGTCAGAAGGAGGAGCTTCTGGGGCAATACATGGTTCCCTATCTGCAGGGGCAATAACAACTACATTTACTGCATCCCAAGGCTTAATGTTAATGTTACCAAATATGCATAAAATTGCAGGAGAAATGTTACCAACCGTATTTCATGTTGCAGCAAGATCTCTTGCCTGTCAAGCACTATCTATCTTTGCAGATCACTCTGATGTTATGTCTACGAGAAACACTGGTTTCGCACTGATGAGTGCCTCTTCAATTCAAGAAATACAAGATCTTGCAGTTATTTCCCATCTTGTAACTATAGAGTCAAGAGTTCCATTTTTAAATTTCTTTGATGGTTTTAGAAATTCTCATGAAATTAAGAACATAGAAGCTATTGATGAAGAAACTATTAAATCAATGCTTAATTTAGATGCAATTAGAAACTTTAAACTTAATTCTCTTAATCCTGAAAGGCCAATGTGTAAGGTGGGTGCAGAAAACCCTGATGTTTATTTCCAGGGGCGAGAAACAGTTAATAAATATTATGATGCTTGTCCTGTAATTGTAAAAAAATATATGCAGATGTTTGGAGAAAAAACAGGCAGGTGGTATAAACCATTTGATTATATTGGTGCACCTGATGCAGAAAAAATTATTATTGCAATGTGCTCTGCAAATGATACTATACATGAAGTTGTTGATTATCTTAATAAAAAAGGAGAAAAAGTTGGGGTAATTAAAGTAAGATTATACAGACCTTTTTCTATTGAAGATTTTATCTCTGCTATTCCTAAGAATGTTAAGAAAATTGCAGTTCTTGACAGAACAAAAGAGCCAGGTTCAATTGGTGAACCACTTTACATGGATGTTGTCGCAGCACTAAAAGATAAAAACATTACTATTATTGGCGGAAGATATGGTTTATCTTCTAAAGAATTTAGTCCTTCAATGGTTAAAGCTGTTTTTGATCATCTTGATAATAAATGTTTTCATGGATTTACAGTTGGAATTGAAGATGATGTTACTCATAAATCTCTGAAAGTTATTGATGAAATTGATTCAGAACCAGAATCAGATGTAAGGTGCAAGTTTTGGGGTTATGGTTCTGATGGAACTGTGAGTGCTAATAAGAATTCTATAAAAATTATTGGAAGTGAAACTGATAAACATGTGCAAGCATATTTTTCATATGATTCTCATAAGTCAGGCGGGGTAACTGTTTCTCATCTTAGATTTGGTGATGAAATTATAAAATCTGAATACATGTTAACTCATTCTGATTTTATTGCCCTGCACAAACCTTCTTATATTGGGCATTATGGGATTTTAGATGGAATTGTAGAAAATGGAAATTTTTTATTAAATTGCCCTTGGTCTAAAGAAGAAGCTTTTTCACATCTAACTGAGAAAATGCAAGAAATAATTATTAATAAGAAAATAAAGTTTTATGTTATTAATGCTAATAAAATTGCTAAAGAAGTTGGACTTGGGATTAGAATTAATACAGTTATGCAGGCTGCATTTTTTAAGATTGCTGGTGTGATTAATGCAGAAGAAGCATTTAAATTAATGAAAGATGCTGTAAAAAAACAATTTTCTAAAAAAGGAGAAAAAATTGTTCAAATGAATTGGAATGCAATAGACGCAGCTAAGAATGCTATTGAAAAAGTTGAGAACTTATCTGGAACTAGTGTTCCTGAATTTAAATTCTTGCCTAAAAATGCTTCACAATTTGCTAAACAAGTTATTGAGCCTGTGATGAGACTAAAAGGAGATACAATACCTGTTTCTAAGATGCCACTTGATGGTGCAATACCAACTGGAACAACAAAACTAGAAAAAAGAGGTATTGCAAATACTGTTCCCAAATGGTTACCTGACAAATGCACTCAGTGTGGAATGTGTGCAATGGTTTGTCCACATGCAACTATTAGAATGAAACAAATTCATGTTGATGATCTGAAAAATGCACCTTCAACATTTAATGTTGTAGATACAAAACCTGCATCTGATTTAAAATTTAGATTACAAGTTTATCCTGAAGATTGCACTGGTTGTGATGCTTGTGGCAATTGTGTTGGGATCTGTCCTTCAGGAGCATTAACAACCCAAACATTAGAAGAAGCAAGAAAAACAGGTGAAGTAGAGAATGTAGAATTTTTTAATTCTTTACCAGACAATGTTTTGGGGAAAACTCCCTTGTTTACTATTAAAGGTACTCAATTAAGAACCCCACTATTTGAATTCTCAGGAGCATGTGCAGGTTGTGGGGAAACACCTTATATTAAACTTGCTACACAATTGTTTGGAGATAGAATGATAATTGCAAATGCAACTGGTTGTTCTTCAATTTATGGTGGAACATTTCCAGTAATTCCTTTTACTAAAAACAAAGAAGGTAGAGGCCCTGCCTGGGCAAATTCTCTTTTTGAAGATAATGCAGAGTATGGGTTTGGTTTTAGACTAGCAATTGATGCTAATAGAAAGTTATTGAAGAGTAATATTGAGAAATTGCTTAAGAGTGGAACAACTGTTGAGTTATCTGGGACATTAAACTCATTTTTAGAAGTCTGGGATAAAGTAGATGATGATACTAAACTGAAAGCAAAACACATTCTTGAAGCTTTACCAGAAGCATTGACTAAGGTTCATGGTGAAAGTGAACTTATTTTAAGAAAAATTGATGAGTTAAAAGATTATTTAGTTGATAAATCAGTATGGATAATTGGTGGTGATGGTTGGGCTTATGATATTGGGTTTGGAGGATTAGATCATGTTTTAGCTTCAGGTAAAAATGTTAATGTTTTAGTATTAGACACAGAAGTTTATTCTAATACAGGAGGGCAGTGTTCTAAAGCAACACCTAGAGCTGCAACTGCAAAGTTTGCTGTTTCAGGTAAGAAACAACCTAAAAAAGATCTTGGTAGAATGTTCACAACTTATGGAAACATCTATGTTGCTTCTATTTCCTTAGGAGCTAATATGATGCAAGCAATTAAAGCATTTAAAGAAGCTGAAGAATATGATGGGCCTTCAATAATAATTGCCTATAGTCCTTGTATTGCACATGGTGTTAATATGAAACAGACACCTAAAGAAGAGAAGCTTGCAGTTGAGTCAGGTTATTGGCCTCTTTACAGATATGATCCTCGTCTTAAAGATAAGAATCCATTTCAAATGGATAGTAATCTAAATGCAAAAGTGCCTTTTACTGATTATATAAATAATGAGACAAGATATAAAAGTCTTAAGATCTTGTTTCCAGATATTGCAGATAAGTTATTTGCACTTGCAGAGAAAGATGCAAAGTGGAGACGTTCTGAATATAAGAAAATGAGTGATTAGTTTTTAAATCTTTCTTTCTTTTATAAATAAAATATAGCAAGGTTTAAATAGTTCTAATTCTAAAATTTATTAAAATAAATTTGGGGGTTTAGAATGATAAATTTTGATCAAGAAAGTTTTAATAACTTTATTATTGATAACAATGTTGTAGGATTTAAGGAAGATCCATTTACTTTAAAATCAGGAAGAAAATCTCATTGGTATGTTAATTGGAGAACTGTTTCAAATGATGCGTTTTTATTAGATCAATTAAGTGATTTTGTTTTATTTTATGTTAAAAATCAAGATTTTGTTCCAGATGTTTTTTATGGTGTTCCTGAAGGAGCAACAAAATTAGGAGTTATAACCCAATATAAATGGGCAAAGATGTCAACTAATTTTAGTAAAGGAAGTGATATTATTGCAATGGGTAGAGGAAAACCAAAAGATCATGGTGATCCAAAAGATAGATATTTCATTGGTGAACCTCAGGGGAAAATTATCATTCTAGAAGATGTAACAACAACAGGAGGATCATTATTAGATACTATTGATTTTATTCAAGAAATGGGCTCAAGTAATATTCTTGCAGCAATTGGTTTAACAAATAGAATGGAAGTAAGAGATGACAAAAAAAGTGTTAAAGAAGCTGTTGAAGAAAAAGGAGTAACATATTTTTCATTAAGTAATGCATTTCAAATATTGCCTGAGGCCTATAAAAAACTAAATCCAGGTGAAAAGATAGCCAGAGCAATTGAAGAGGAATTTCAACAATATGGTGTTAAACCAATAACTTTGAGGTAATAAAATGGGAATATTAGAATTAGATAGAACAATAATACCTGCATGTGATGTTGATTTTGAAACATATAAAGAAATTGTTAATGCAGTAAAAGATGTAGATAAAGTAAGAGCAGTAAAATTGGGTTTTGCTCTTGGTTATGAAGATCAAAATCTGAAAACAGCTGTTCAATATGCAAAAGATAATGGTTTAAGAGTTATTTTTGATCATCAAAAAGCAGGAACAGATATTCATGTTTCAACACCACAAAAATTTATGGATTTAATGTATAATAAAGGAGTAAATGCAGTTATTTTATTTCCTGAATCAGGACCGGTAGTTCAATATGAATGGACTAATGCTGCTAAAGAAAGAGGACTGGGGGTAATTATTGGTGCAGAAATGACCCATCCGAGATTTCTTGAGGGAGATTTTAGTAATGGTAAAAAGGATAATCAAAATTACACCCAAATTTTTAAGGATTTAGGGTTTAAAGATGATTTAACAGGATATATAAGAACTGATGCTATCGAAGACATTCTCAAATTAGCTTTAAGAATGGGTATAAGAGATTTTGTTATGCCTGGAAATAAACCTGATCGAATAAAATATTTCAGAGAAATGGTTCTTGAAGATGTGCCTATCAGTATTTATTCACCGGGTTTAATTGCTCAAGGAGGAGACTTAAAAGAAGGAGCAAAAGCAGCAGGAAAAAGTTTTCATGGAATTGTGGGTAGAGGAATCTTTAATGCTAAAGATATGAAACAAGCTGCAATAGACTTAACAAGCAAACTTTAATTTTTTTATTTTATTATTTCTTCAGTCTCCTTTGCAATCACCATTACTTCAATTTTTGATAATTATACATATTCATCAGAAAAATTTATAAATACCTACAAAAAGGTAAGATTATACCATAAAAGAGGTATTGTTATGTTAACCAAAAAGCAACTTGAAATATTTGCAATCTTTAATAAAAATGTGTTTAGAGAATACACTTTCAACAAACTAAAAAAGATTGCAAAGCAAAACTCTAATTCAATTATACAGAATGCAATTAAAGCATTTAAAGAAGAAAATCTAATAAATGAAAGGCAAATTGGTAATATTAAACTCTATTCATTAAATCATAATAATGATAGAATCTATAATTATTTAATCTTAACTATAAAACTACCTAAACAGATACAAAAAGCAGTAGAAATCTTAAAACAAGAAATAGAAAAATATACTTTATTTTATTCATTAGTCCTATTTGGTTCACATGCAGATTCTAGTTACAGAAAGAATTCTGATTTAGACATTGCAATTATTATTCCAAATAAAGACAAAAATATAAAAATAGCTGTAAATTCCGCAGAAAACATAATTATTCCGGAATTAGATGCACATATCATATTAAGGAA
>CAYZNE010000021.1:3021-12095 GCA_964478955.1 uncultured Methanosarcinales archaeon | reverse complement strand
CATTTTCTCATTGCAGAGTTTGGTTGTTTTGCTTCTAATTGAACTTTAGAAAGAACAATACCTGAAGCTTGAGATGATCCTTTTAATGGATCTGCTTTAATCTTAAGATTAAGAGCTTTTTTTACAAACCACTTATTAGCCCAAAGGCCTTTTTTTCTTTTTTTCTGCAGTTTCTTTGCTGCATTAATTCCTTTTGCTTTTTTTGCCAT
The DNA here is from genome assembly GCA_964478955.1 of uncultured Methanosarcinales archaeon. Classification (GTDB taxonomy): domain Archaea; phylum Nanobdellota; class Nanobdellia; order Woesearchaeales; family CAYZNE01; genus CAYZNE01. The sequence continues at coordinate 11,886 of CAYZNE010000021.1, read as the reverse complement.
GTTTAACACCACGAACTTGATTTTATTTATAAATTTACCTTATATTTTATCTTTGTTTACTATTCCATAGAACACAACACCACACTTTGTGCGGTAACGTGTTCTATTACATCTGGCCTGCCATCATTGCCTTGCAATGTTGCCATTGATGGCACAGACGCACACAAACTTTTTTTTTATTCAACTTTAATTTCTTTAACTTCAGAGAAGTATTTTTGCACAATTGACTCAGTATTTCTCAGGTTTTGTGCTCTTGAGCCAATAATTAAACCATTGGTTTTTTTATCCCTACCCTTAACTGTGATTATTCCATTTTCCATTGAGATATCGTTTACTTGCAATGGAAAAATGATTTTAACTACAAAATCAAGAACATTTGAACTGTACTCAATAATTTTTATTTTTTGTCCAATCTTTGCTTCAACTCTTTTAATATTACTTTTATCTTTACCAATAGCTTTTCTGATTTGGCCAGGCATTACTATGAATAGCATTTTATCCTGATTTTCAAAACAATCTTTTAGAGTTGTTCTTGTAATGCCCTCAAATAGTGCTCTTATTTGAATAGCTTTAACATCGTAGACAATTCCCATTTTATTATTTCAATACCCCTACAACAGAAATGTGAAATGGTTTTCTACAAAGTATTCCTAATTCATCATTGCTTATATCAAGATTTATTATTTCTACTTCTGAAATTTTAGCTAATTTTTCAATATCTGCTTTAATTTCTTGTTTGCAGTTTTTTGCAATAAAGATTTTTGCAATTAATTTGTTGTTAAGCTTTTTTATAACAACCCTAGAGCCAATAACTCCTTTTCCTTGTTCTAAGAATTTTCTTATTTCTTGCATTTTGTTTACCTCCGGTTTTATCCTTCTCAAACAGTTCTAATTTATTTTTTCTTTTTTACTTTTGTCACAAGACCAGGTAATCCTGTTCCTAATGGAACAACTTGATTCATCATAACATTTTCAATAACACTATATAATGGATCATTTGCTCCTGCTAAACCTGCGCTTATTAAGTGCTTGATTGGAGTCTCAAAAGAAGCTCTAGCTAAAACACTGGGTTTTTCTTTTACAACACCGTATCTGTTAATACCCATTATTTTTCCTGCCATTGTTATGATATCTGCAATAAGCATTATGTGTCTTATATTAACATTAAGTCCCTGAGAGTCAATAACTGAATTAATCTCGTTTATTATTGTTTGTCTTGCAGCTTCAATTCCTAGCAATGATTCAATTTGGAATATATTATTTGATATTGTTCTACTTGTATCAACAAAGTCAAGACTCATTACTTCATTAAGATTAATTCCTGAAGCCATTATAATATATTCTTCATTTCTCTTAATTGGAAGAACTTGACTAACTCCTTTTATTCCACCCACATAAACTTCTTTTACTTGCTCTTTTAATTTGTATAGATTGTTTATGTTAAAATCTTTTGATGTTTGTTTAACACTGATAGTATTATCTTTATTTAGCTTAAGTGAGAATCCTCTTGTGCCTTTACTTAGGTTCTTTACAATTACTGCAATATCTAATCCTGATTTCTCAAGTTTTTCTGCATTTAAATATATTGTCATCATAAATTCTGCAACATTAATAGTTATCTCCTTAAGATACTCTTTAAGCTTTCTTTCTTTTAATTGTTCAGCTTTTTCTTTTAGATTTTTTCCTTCACTGTAAGGTTTCTTTAGGTAAATTGTAAGAATTTCTGTTGAGTTTTTTTTTCTTGCATCTAGAACTTCAATTAATCTGGGAAGGCCTGTAGTAACATTCATCTCTGCAACACCTGCAAGGTGGAATGTGTTTAGAGTCATCTGTGTACCTGGTTCTCCTATAGATTCTGCTGCAACAAGTCCAACTGCCTCTCCTGGATCTGCCAGAGTCGATAAATATTCATCTTTAACTTTATCAAGGATAAGTTTTGCGAATTTTTCTGTTGCATTAGCAGGTAAATTAGTTTCAACATCCTCTAATATTTTCTCAGGAAGATCTTTTTTGTATTCCTTAAGTATTGCTTTAATTTTTTGAGAGTTCATTTTATTCCCCTTACTTTTTTGACTTCTTTCGAAGTTCTAAGTCAATTATTTGTTTAACATTAATGCTTCCGCCTTCACTTCTTGAAACGTCAATTCCGTCTTCACCATATTGGAACTGAACAATTCTTTTTGCAGCGTCTCTAACTGTGTAATCATATTCAACTTTCAGATCCTGCATAGAATTTGCAAGTCTTCTATAAAGGTAACCGGATTTAGGAGTTCTAAGTGCAGTATCCATCAGAGAATCTCTTCCAGTCATTGCCATAAAAAAGAATTCATGAGGCAATAAACCTGATTTGAAACTTCCTTGGATAAATCCTCTTGCATTAGCACCCAAATCATTTCTTCTAAAACATGAAAGGGTTCTTCCTTTGTAACCTTTACTTATTCTTTTACCTCTAAGCGCCTGTTGCCCGACGCAACCTGCCATTTGCGCAAGTTGAATAAGGTTACCTCTTGCTCCAGAGTTTACCATAATCATTGTTGAACTATCTTTAGCAGATTTAGTTTCAACAATCTTGCCAATGTTATTTCTAGCAAGATTTAATCTTTCAAGAATTCTTATTTCTAAAGTTTCTTCAATATCTCTTCCAGGAAGATTCTCAAGTGTTCTTTCTTCATAACTTTTGATTAATTTATTAACATCTTCATATGCGTTTTCTTTTAGAACTTTGATTTCTTCTTCTGCTTCTGGGGTAGTATCTAAATCTGATAAAAACATAGATAAACCAAATCTTGTTAGTACTTCAACACCAAGTCTATACATGTGTCCAAGAATTTTAACTCCTTTATCAGGACCATATTGTTTATACAAATTTCTTAATAATAAACCAGAGCCTTCACTTAGATTGTTTTTATCAAGAACACCTTCAAGTTTACCATTAGTTATGTGAACTTCTTCTCCTTTTTTATTTGTTCCTATAAAATTAAAATCTTCAGGTATAAGTACAGAGAATAATTCTTCACCACTAATCTTATCTTTTCTTGGCAATCCTTTAAAGTCTGTTATACCAATCTTAAATAATATATCAATTGCTTCTTCCCTTGGGAAAGACAGATATTTTGTTAAAACATAATTTCCTGCAACACTATCTTGGTTACATCCTATAACTGATAAACCATATCTTGGAGAAATGATTTGTGTCTGCACTTGCATTAAAATTTGTGCTTCAGTTCTAGCTTCAGGAGTTTGTGGTATGTGTAAGTTCATCTCATCTCCGTCGAAATCTGCGTTGTAAGGATTACAAACAGCTGGATTTAATCTTAGTGTAAGTCCAGGAAGAACTCTTATCTTGTGCGCCATCATAGACATTCTGTGAAGACTAGGTTGTCTGTTAAACAATGCAATGTCTCCATCCATAAGATGTCTTTCAACAACACATCCTGGTTCTAACTCTTCAAGAATTTGTTCTTTGTTGTCGTCACCGATTTTCTTTCTTCTTCCATCAGGTCTTACAACATAATTTGCTCCAGGATATTCTTTTGGTCCTTTCTCAACAAATTTTCTTAGATAATCTTTATTCCATTCAGTAATCTTTTCAGGAACTGTAAGTTTTTTTGCCATCTCAAATGGTACACCAACTTCATTAAGTTCAATTTTTGGATCTGGTCCAATAACTGTTCTCGCTGAAAAGTTTGTTCTTTTACCAACAAGATTGTATCTGATTCTTCCTTCTTTTGACTTAATTCTTGCAGTCAAAGTTTTTAGTGGTTGACCACTTCTGTGTCTTGCTGGAGGAAGCTGTGCTACTTCATTATCAAAGAAAGTTGTTACGTGATACTGAAGAAGATCCCATAAATCTTCAATAATAATTTCTGGTGCTCCTGCATTAATGTTTTCAAACAGTCTTTGATTGATTCTTACAATGTCCCCTAGTTTGTGAGTTAAATCATCTTCACTTCTCTCTCCTGATTGGAGAGTAATAGAAGGTCTCATTGTTACAGGAGGTATTGGTAGGATTGTTAATACAAGCCATTCTGGTCTTGCAGTTCTATAATTTATACCAAATAACTGTAATTGACTGTCAGGAATCTTTTCAAGTCTTGCTCTAACGTCTATAGGATTTAATCTTTTTTCCTCTTCTAAGAAGGTACTTGGTTTTTCTAATCTAATTTTCTTTTGTTTAGCTTCACAGTAAGGACATTTCTTTGTATCTCTAAGATTAAAAATAACCTTTTTGATGTGATCCATTCTTGCAATCAACCCTTCTGTTTCTTCTATCTTATTAAGATCATCTCTTATTTTTTTGAAATCTACTTTAGATAATAATGCATGACCACATGCACTACAAGTGCACCTAAGAAGATTATATATTATTGTTATGAAAGAGATATGAACAACCGGTCTTGCCAATTCAATATAACCAAAGTGTCCAAGACATTCTTTTAGTCTTCCTCCGCAAGTTTTACACCTCAAGCCAGGATCAATAACTCCCATTCTTATGTCCATTAATCCTCCATCAACAGGGTAACCTTCCTTGTCGTAGAGTTCTGGAGTAACAACTTTTGCAGTTGTGATTTCCTTTATTTGTTTTGGACTCAGAATCCCAAACTGAATGTTATTTACTTTTTTATAAGCATAATTTTCCATTGTAACACCTTATCTAATATTTAGTTTTTAACCGCATCATAGGGTTTAGTAGTAAACTTCTAGTTTCATCTAAAAATAATTTGAAAGCATAACTAATTTCAACATTAGAAACTTTTGTATTTTCGCCACAAAGTTGACAGTAAGATTTATCTTTTCTGCCGTCGTGAATTGCAATTGCACCACATTTTTCACAAACAGGAACAAGTGTTGCATCACTACTAAATCTCTCTTTTAAGATCATAGATGCACCATGAGCAACAAAAGTATCTTTCTCCATTTCTCCTAATCTTAGACCTCCTTCTTTAGCTCTACCTTCAGTAGGTTGTCTAGTAAGAAGTTGGATTGGTCCTCTTGCTCTGCTCTGTATTCTATTTGCAACTTGATGTTTTAATTTAAGATAGTAAATATTTCCAACAAAAATTCTTGCTTTAAATCTTTTACCTGTTCTTCCATCATACATAATTTCTGTACCATCATCTCGGAATCCAAGTTTTTTAAGTTCGTCTCTAAGTTCCTCTTCAGATTCTGAATTAAAAGTTGTACCATTAATTCTTCTTCCGTTCATTCCTCCAACTTTACCACCTAATATTTCAATAAGGTGGGATACAGTCATACGTGTAGGAACACTTTCTGGACTAAACAAAAGGTCTGGAGTGATTCCAGATTCTGTAAATGGCATGTCTTGTTCAGGAACAATTAAACCAATTATTCCTTTTTGTCCATGTCTTGAAGTAAATTTGTCTCCAATCTCAGGGATTCTTTGATCTCTTATTCTAACTTGAACAAGTTTATTTCCTTCAGTGTTTTCAGTAAGCACAACAAAATCAATTATTCCCTTTTCACCATACTTCATAGCAACACTAGATTCTCTTGTCATATTAGTTGTAAGATTATATTCATCTGCACCACTCAAGAATCTTGGAGGGCTTGTTCTTCCAACAATAACATCTTCTTCAACTACTTTTGCTTCAGAATAAATAACTCCATCATCTTCAAGCAATCTGTAATCGTGTTCTGATTTGTAACCTTTAACTTCTTTTTCAGGAATACCAATTTGATCGACAAGTCCGCCACTATATCTTAATTCTTCAGCAATTGCAGGTCGATAATATGTTGATCTACAAAGACCTCTATTTATTGAACCTTCATTTAATATAATTGCGTCCTCCATGTTGTAACCTTCATAAGAGAGAACTGCAATAGTTAAGTTTTGTCCTGATGGGTGTTTGTGATATCCTGATACATCATACATTAGTGTTGAAACTATGGGAATTTGAGGAGTGTGGAGAATATTAACATCCATGTCCATTCTATTAAGATAGTTTGCAGTATAGAACCCAATACCCTGTTTTTGATTTTTAGAACCCTGTGAAAATCTTACCCCTTGAATGTTATGTCCAAATGGAACTAAGTTTGCGACAACACCCAATATATCAATAGGATCTATTTCTAGGTGGGTGTGCTCTGGAGTAATATCTTCTTCTTTAAATGCGATAAATGAATTTTCTTCTTCAGCAGAATCAAGATATTCAATAACCCCCTGTTTAACTAGATCTGTAAAAACTAATTCGTTTTTTTCTAATTGTTCAAGATGTCTTTTTGTTAAAAGAGACTTACCTTCTTTGATAACAATTAGTGGTCTTATTGCTCTACCTTTAGAAGTTTCAACTGAAACTTGATCTAGTTCTTCGTCTAAATAGATACTAACTCCCCTTTCAACTTTTCCTATTCTTCTTTCAGATTGAAATTTGTCAACAAATTCTTTTGCATTTGGGACCTTCCCAATAAATTTACTATCAATGAAAACATCAGTCATTTTTTTAACCTCATAAACTTAAGTTGTGATTTTTTTCGAGACCTAAATCAATAAGTTTCTCAATCACTTCTGTTTGATTTGTTCCCTGACTTACTGTACACAGTAATGCAAGGTTTTTTCTTAAACCAATATTTGAACCTTCAGGAGTCTCACTTGTGCAAATTCTTCCAAGGTGTGTGCAGTGTAACGCTCTTGCTTCGAAGTTTTCTTGACTTGAACTAAGAGGACTAACAACTCTTTGCAGATGGGAAATTGTTTGTATAAAGTTTAATCTTTCAATTCTTTGAGAAATACCCTTTCTTCCACCTATCCAGTTTCCTGTTGCCATTGCACTTTGAATTCTTTGTGTAAGTAATTTCTCTCTTATAATTACCCTAATACTAGGAAATTTTCCTCTCTTTACTATTCTTTGGAAATTATATAACATGTCTCCAATTAGAACTTTTATATTAACCCTCAATAGATCTGCAAGAGAATCGCTACTTAATTTTAATCTTTTATTCATGTAGTGATCTTTGTCGTCTACTCCAATTGTTCCGCTTGATACAAGAACAAATCTCTTAAGCATTTTGCAGATATTTTCTGCTTTGAATAATGCTTTGTCTTCACCAATACCTAAGTTAGGGAATAAATACTTATTCAAAATATCATTTGTTCTTTCTGTTCTAATTTCTTTTGATTGAGAAATACCAATTTTTTTTGCAATATAATCAAGAGCATCTTCTTTTGTTTTTAAGTCAACACATTCAAATAGATTGATGAAAACATTTGGATCTTCTCCTAAGTCTATTGCATTCATAATTTCTTCATCTTTAAGCATTCCAAGTGCTTTAATAATTGCAATCACAGGAACTCTTTTTACTCTTGTAAATGTTAAATAAAAGATTCCGTCTTTAAGTTTTTCAAAAACATGAGGAATCTTGTATGATCCTGCTTCACTAAATACTTTACCAACATATTTAGAAACACCAAGCTTTTCTTTTGTGATTAGCATTCTGTTTGGTGCAAGATCTTCAACTTTAATAATTGTTTTTTCAGAACCATTAATTATAAAATATCCTCCTGGATCATCAGGATCTTCTCCTTGTTCAATCATTTTCTCTCTTGGCAAGCCATAGAGATTGCAGTTTTTTGATCTTAACATAATTGGTAATTTACCAATTTGGATTTTGAAACTTTCTCTTTGTATTCCATTTATGTGTGAACTAACCTCAAGAAATATTGGTGCATCATAAGTTAAGTTTCTTAGTCTTGCTTCGACAGGAAAGATTTCTCTTCTTGAACCATCTGCTTCAATAATTTGAGGTTTTTCAACCCAAATTTTGTCTAAACGAATTTTGAATTCATCAACATTCGGTGGGACAATTGTCGGTTCAACTTCCTTATTTTCTTCAATTATTTGTTGAAGTTCATTATCAATAAAATTATTAAATGACTCAAGGTCAAATTCAACAAAACCTTTTTCTTTAAAATAATTTTTAATCAAGATTCTAGTATCAAGTTCTGGCTTATTCATTTATAACCCCTCTATAAAAAACTGCGTTTCCTGCAGTAGGACTTTTTCTTTTGATTTTGATAACATCCCCTATTTTTGGTTTCAAACCTTTTATTGCAGGATCTGTTATAAGAATTTTAGGTAGTTCTTTTTCTGTAATATTGTATTTGTCGAATAATTTTTGTTTCTCTTTGTCATTAAGTAGTATGTGTTCTGGAACTAGAATATGTGTTGCAACATCAAATGTTGTTTCAACAAATTTGGTTTTTATTTTTTTAACCTTTGGTTTAGGTGCTGCTTTTTTCTTAACTGGTTTAACTACTTTTCTTGTTGGTTTTTTTGTAGCTTTAGAATCTTTAGTTTTTTTAGTTTTTACCATTTTTATGTCCCCTAATGTTTTAAACTTTAATTTATAGGCTGTACGGGATCCGTAGCAACACTTGTTTTGCGAGGCGCCAATAATTCCTTTGGGATTATTGAGTGTTTTCAAATCCCCTTATTAATATAGGCTGTACGGGATTTGTGCGCAAAAATTGAAATTTTCTGCACCACCGGAACTCCGTTCAAATCTTGATATAGGCTGTACGGGATTTGAACCCGCGACCCTCCGCTTAAAAGGCGGATGCTCTACCGAACTGAGCTAACAGCCTGTAATAAACTTTTAATGATATTAAACGCCCTGACCAGGATCCGTAGCAACACTTGTTTTGCGAGGTGCCAATAATTCCTTTGGGATTATTGAGTGTTTTCAAATCCCCTTTTCCAAGGTTTGTATTGTGATATTAAACGCCCTGACCGGGATTTGTGCGGGAAAATCAAAGATTTTCTGCACCTCGAGCAAAGCTCTACGGAACTTCGTTCAAATCCCCTTTTCCAAGGTTTGTATTGTGATATTAAACGCCCTGACCGGGAT
>CAYZNE010000021.1:0-2921 GCA_964478955.1 uncultured Methanosarcinales archaeon | reverse complement strand
TTGAACCCGGGTCGCAGCCTCGACAGGGCTGCATGATAGGCCGGACTACACTATCAGGGCATATTATAATTGCATTGATATGACTCTCTATAATATAATATAGCTTAAGCTTAATCTAAATCTAGCTCTTATAAGAAAATATATACAATGAATAAGAGGGATGCATCATTTTGAGTCAGTAAGTGTGATTGATATGATTTAACTTATAACCTATTAATTTAGCTTTAGGAAACGCCAGTTCATTTAAAAATGTTTTTGTTTAATTGCTTTATATCCTGAAAAGTTCAGTTTTTCGATTTTTCGATTTTTAGCATAAATATTTCAGAAGTTTTAGGTAAATTCTTTTTAAAATTAGGATATTACTATTTTTATGAAAAAACTTGTATTATATATTATGATAGTTCTTATTATTAGTGTTTATCTTGTTGAAGCAAATTTTGTCTATGTTAATGAAATAATGTTTAATCCTTCTGGTAATGATAATAATAAGGAGTTTGTTGAGGTTGTCGGAATAAATAATCTTTCTAATGTCGTTATTGGTGATTTAGTTTCAAATGATACTCTTGAACTTCTTCAATATTGTGAAGAGTGTAACCTTTCTTTAATTGTTGAGGAAGAGTTTGATTATTCTATACTTAATTGTTCTATTTATTCAGTCGGTACAACAATAGGTAATGGTTTGTCGAATACTGAAGACGCAGTGTTTCTTTATTATAATGATTCTTTAATTGACACTGTTTATTTTGGAGGGGGGCAGGAAGGATATTCTTATTTTTATTATAATGGTTCTTGGGGTTATTCTGAATTAGAAGGAGGAACTCCTTGCATAAATAATATTATCGAAGAGGGGTTTATTAATCAATCAATTAACAAAACAACAAATTTAACTACTAATACAACAGTCAATATTTCAATAAATACAACTATTAATATTACAATTAATAATTCTGAAGTCTGCAATATCTCTCTTAGTCTAAGATTGAAAGACAATAAATTTGTTTTCAGCAGTGGTGATGCAATAAAATTTTATAATGATCTCAGTGACAAATCTTATTATTATACTATCAATTATTGGATAGATGATTATTTTAACAACACATTAAAATCTTTAGTAGAAACAACAAATACTAATCAAAAACAATGGACTGCAAATATTGACGGTAAATATGAGTTTGCAGTGATAAAGAGTAATTTGAGTTTTGTCAACTGCACTAACATAAACAACAAAACTTTTTCTGAAATAAAAATATTTATTGTTAATGACGGTGAAGAGTCTGTTTTGCAAGATAAAGACTCTTCTGTTGAATTTGATGAACCAAAAATTTCAGGCAACTATGTCTCGGTTGCAGGAGAGCTGTACAAGGGTGATACAACTAAGACTGTTTTTTCTGTAAAGTTTCAGTGTAAAAAAGAAAATAATAAACTTGCTAAATCTCAAGAATTTAAAACTTATTTAAGCAAGAAATTTTCAACACAAAAGTTTGCATATAAATTATCAGTAAAAGAAATTATCCAAGATTGTTATTCTGATGCAGAAATTTACTATTCTGGTCTTGGACTTGATGGAGAGACTGATGTTGAAGGTTTTGAAAGAATAATAAAAAATCCTGTTGGGGTTTTAGATAAGAATTCTTCCATTGGAACGTATGTTGAAAATATTTCTTTAGCTTCTGCACAAACATTTTCTCAAAATAGTAATTCTAATGTCAATATTGATGGACATTTTGAAGAAATAAGTTCTTCAATGTTTGAGATTAATGAAGAAAATTCAACAGTTTCTGTTTCACAGAGAATTACAGGATCTGCTGTTGAAGAGAGCTTAGAAATAGAAAGCTCAACAACAGCTTTTATTGATATTCTTATTGTTGTTTTGATTCTATCTGCAATCTGTTTAATCTTTTTCAAGAAGTGGTAACAGCCTTTTTTCACGTATTTCATTTAAAAGTCTTTTCAACTTTGAATATACATATATCCACATTAAGGGCAAGAAGGGTATTTTTGTTTATAAATAAACTTCTTAAAAATAGTCACCTTTAAATACTTGTTTATAAATCTTGTGTGATGTAAGATATATGTTTTTGTATATTGTATTCATCTTTTGGGTAAGGAGTTTAAATTAAATGATAGAAAAATATAATGAAATCTTTTCAGAAGTACTGTCAAGAGTCAAACCAGAAAAAAGATATGTTGATAGTTTTTTGTCAGAAGTTAACAGAGTTTCTTCTTGGTTTAACACTGCAATAAGAGCAGAAGGAATTGTCGCGGAATGTTCTAAAGGTGGGAGTGTTGCAAAAGGAACATTTCTAAAAGGAGATCATGATGTTGATTTGTTTATTAAGTTTAGTCAAGAGTATAAAAGTAAAGATTTACCTATTTATCTTGATCACATAATAAAATTAGTTGCTAAGAAATTAAATTTCAAATATAAAAAAGTTCATGGTTCAAGAGATTATTTTCAATTTGAATATAGGGGAATAAAATTTGAAGTTGTTCCGGTTCTAAAGATATTTAATGTTAGAGAAGCAGAAAATGTTACAGACGTGAGTCCTTTGCATGTAGGATATCTAAAAAAACAAACTTCAAAGCATCCTAATCTTTCTAATGAAATTAGATTAACTAAACAATTTTGTAAAGCCGCAGGAGTATATGGTGCAGAAAGTTACATTAAAGGATTAAGTGGCCACTCAATTGATTTGTTGGTGACTTTTTATGGTTCATTTATTAATTTTGTATCATCAACAAAATATTGGCAAGATAAAGTTGTTATTGATGTTGGCAATAAACTTAAGGAGCCACTAAAAAATATTAATCCTTCAAAATTAAGAAGTCCTATTGTGCTTGTTGATCCTGTTGATAACTCGAGAAATGCTACTGCTGCATTAAGCAAGGAAAAATTTAATATTCTAAAAAGTAGAGCTCAA
>CAYZNE010000020.1:10394-12321 GCA_964478955.1 uncultured Methanosarcinales archaeon | reverse complement strand
CAACATTATTATCAGTAACCTTAGCAACACCTGCAACATAACGAGTAACAGCAGAAGCAGAAACAAGACTAACTAATAAAATAATTAGAAAAATAAATAAAGTAATTCTAAAAAAAAGTTTCTGCATTTATTTACCCTCCAAAAAGGTTTATTATCCAATTCCAAATTGGAGTAAAATCGACAGTTGAAGCTTCACCTATGCCTGGATAAAATGCTTTTCCACCAAGATTGTCTTCTTCAAGAGGAATCTCTTTCTCTTGCTCCAACCCCTCCTTCAACTCCAATTGTTCCAAATCCAACAACCTCTGCTCCTCTTCCAAATCCAACAACCTCTGCTCCTCTTCCAAATCCAACAACCTCTGCTCCTCTTCCAACCTCTGCTCCTCTTCCAAATCCAACAACCTCTGAATCTCAAGCAAACGCTCCTGCTCATCATCAATAATAATTTCTTCAATAACACAATCAGAATTAACTTCTCTTGTAAAGGAATTATATAAATCATTAACTTCAGATTCTAGTTTTTCAACACAAACCAAATAATCTTTTGCAATTAAAGATTCACCACAAACAGCACTAGAAAAAGTTCTATCTATTTCATAAGAAACACTTCTATAATACTTATTATAACAAATAGTATCCCCATCAAAAGATTTTTCAAATAAAACAAACTTATTATTAGTATTCTTTTCAAACTCAACTAAGAACTCTCTAAACTCAATCTCAAAATCTAATTCAGGTGTTACAATTATTTCAGGTAATTTATTAAGAATAACCTGAACATCTTTTTTACAGTTGTTTAGAACAGTTTTATCTTGGTTTTCTAATTTTAAGCAATTAAAACCACAAGTTTTTTTCAGATTATTTAACTCTAAAATAATTTCTTCTACATTTATTCTAGCATCTGCTTGAGTTGCTGATCTTTTAAGCAATTCAATTTCATTAAATGCTGAATTAAATAAATTATTTATCTCTTCAACACAAACCTGAGTATAATTAGTTAAATTTACTGTTAAATTAGTTGTAATATTTGTAGTTAAGTTAATAGTCAAATTAGTTGTAATATTTGTAGTTAAGTTAATAGTCAAATTAGTTCTATTAATTAAGTCTTTACCAACATCGCCACAAAACACTTGAAGTGGCTCATTAATATTTCCAATAAGCGCACCTGACTCAAAATTAATTGCAGGCTCACAAGAAATTATTTGCCTAGTAGTTTCATCAAATAAAGCAAAGTTCATAACTTCTCTTTCATTATTACCAACAATAGTAAAATGAGTTATCGGAACAGGAATAACTTTTAAAGTTTCATCATCTTTAACAAACAAATTTTTAATTATAGAAAGAATATTTTCTTTCTCATCTTCTTTAACTTCTTCACCTAGATCTGTTTCAACAGTTGCCATTCCTACAACCGCAGGAACTTCAGGAGGAATTTCATAAATAATATTTTTAATATCATAAACTACACCAACACTTCTTAAATCTTCAAATCCTCCTCTATCAGAACCAGCCACAATAGGAACTGTAGTTGCATTTGGTTGAACACCAGAAAAATTAACTAGAACAACCATATTTTCTCTCATATTACTTGGAACATCAAAAGAAAAACCAGAATAATCATACAATTGTTCAGGTGCAATTATTTGCTCTTTAGATGTAGACCCACCAAAATTAAAAATAGTATCTTCACTAACCATAACCTTAAGTGCAGAAGCTGGCTTAACATAATCTAAACTTCCTAGCCACACATCACCATTCTCAGTTCTATATCTAACAACACTTTTAGTTTGAGTTCTTGCACCAAGAAGATTACGACCTAAAGATCCTAAAAGATAATTAATATTAACATCACTTGCTGAAGGATTACCAATAAGAGTCCACTCATCTGAAATCAAATCAATAGGTGAAGATTCTCTAGTAGATTCTC
>CAYZNE010000020.1:0-10294 GCA_964478955.1 uncultured Methanosarcinales archaeon | reverse complement strand
AGATTCTCTAGTAGATTCTCCATAAATTTCAATTTGAGTAGGACCTGTTAAAGAGTCATCAAACTCAATAATATAACCCTCACCAAAAGTTTCTCCAATACCATCAAATCCTCCTCTTGAAAGGTTAATAGTCCCATTCTGAGATGAAATATTAACAAAACCTGGAATATTATCAGCAATTTGACTTGCAAAACTAACACTAAATGCTGATTCAGGAACTAATGTAAATTCATCAATCAAAGGCCTATTTGCCAAAAGACCATAACTATAATAAGTAAGAGGATAACCTGAGAATGGACGCAGATTTCCAAAAGAAACCCAATTATAACCTGGCTCTAAAGAAATTAATCTCCTATTTATCACTTTATTATGTTTCTTAGAAGCCCTATTCCCACCTGGATAATAATAATAAGATTCAACTGAACCATCAGGTAAAGTTACATTTGTTAATCTATTAAATGCATCAAAATTAAAATAAGTATAAGAAGGAATATATTTTGAAGCTCCAACATTTTTCTCAATCTGCACATCATCATAAACACATGCATCTCCCTGATTCATTGAGTAAACATAAATTACCCCCTTATACTCCTCATTATTATTTAATTGAGGAGTCGCAGTAACACTTAATCTCTGCCAATTACCATTTGCAACTATATTAATACTTTGATACCAAGGATAATTAGGCCAACCTCCAGCTGTATCGCCAAAAAACATTCTTAAAGTAGTTCCTACGTCTGCCTTAGCCCAAACACTTGCAGTATACTCCTCATTAGATAATTCTACTTTGTTAATCATATGGAAATTAGCATTACCTGTTCCTCCTATTTTAGTTATTTCTATAGCATCACCAGACCGACCAGCAACAATGTTTAAAATAGTATTACCAGTAGAATATGCCCAACCATCAGGAACCCCATCCTCGTCTAAATCAGTTTCAAAACCAGAATTCTTAACAAGATTATCTTCACTTGAACAATCACTAAATATCAAATTACCAATAGCATCATAATCATAAAAGCACTTATCAGTTTCTAATAATTGATTATTATTTCCATTAGTCTCATAATCATAGAGATAATTATCACTTTGGACAAATTCAGTATTACCAGATACACTTCTTATTTGTCTATTACCAATAGCATCAAATCCATAACTAATATTTGTGCCCTGATAATAATCACTATCAACAACACTCATAAGACGATAAAGATTATCATAATAAAAATTAACACTACCCTGTGCTTCAGCCTGCATAGCGTTTAGATTACCAATATCATCATAATTATATTGCTCTCTAAAGTTTTCACCAGGAGCAGTCATTATTTCCTCAACCCAACCCCTATCATTATAAGAATACTCAATATTACCAGCTTGTCCTGGAAAATCAATTCTCTTTAATTTTCCAACATTAAAATCACCAACATCATCAAAATAATCATAGTTTATTGTTTTACCTGCAAAACTTATGCTAGTTGTTTGACCTAATAAATCATAATCATATTCTACTTCAACACCATCTTTCAATGTTGTAGTACTAATTACCATTCCAGCATCATTATAACCATATTCAGTAATATAAGACGAACCACCAATACGTTCAGTTACCTTGATAATATTTCCTTTCTTATCATAAATATACTCTAAACCCATAATTTTATCTTGACTATAATCCAAAACTTCACACAGTAATCCATAACTTGTTGGATTATTATACATACAAGAAGCATCATTTGAATCAATATCATAAAGGTTTTCTAAAACAAGTTTTATTTCATCACAATTATTATTAAAATCAAAATCATCAAAATCTGAATAATCATCAAAATCTATATTTTCACAAATCTCAACCTCAACCAAACGATTCAAATCATCATAAACATTATGAAAAACAACATTATTCTCATTCCAAGAAATATTCAAGTTACCTAAAACATCATATTTTATATATACAACTCCAGAATCAGTATCATTACTTTCAATTAATTGACCAAGAGTATTATACACAAAAGTATTTTCTTGATTCAGTGCATTAGTAGATGTTTCAACTCTCCCTAAAATATCATACACTGCACTAGCTTGATTTCCATCAGGATCAATAATTAATAAAGTCCTACCAAATTTATCACTAACAGAAACAACAGACTTACCATTAGCATCAATAACTTTTTCCCAATGATAGCTTTCATTATATTCATACTCACCACAAACACTTACATCAACATCAGCGCAAGAACCATGTTCAAACTGAGTACAAATGTCTTCAGGACCATCACCACAACGACCACTACAAGTATTAGCCTCAACAGCTAAAGGAATAACTTTCTCAACTCTTGCTAAAGGATTATTCTCATAAACATACTTAACAGAATCCTCTTCACCACCTTCTTCTCTAAGATTTACAACAGGATAATCAAATAAAGTAAGGGTAGGGCCTCCACTTCTAGAATTAACAGAAGCAACAAAAGGGCCTGAAACATTATCAACCAAACCTCTATCATCATAAAACCTCTGACCAGAAACAACAGCAATAGTCTCACCAACATCTTTAAATGCAGAAGCCTGCATACCTCTACCAATACCATCAACATATGCTCTTGCAGTAGAAGTTTTGTCTGAGTCCATTCTTGCTTTTGTTTCAACCCAGTTTAGGCAAGCATAAGGCTCTTCAAGATAAATATGAGTAACATTTAAAATATATGGATCTTCTATTGGATAACAAACAAATTCCAAAATCTCAAGATCATTATAAAAATTATTATGTCCTTCATGCTCTTCAGGGTAAAGTCTTATTTCAAAGAAGGTCGTATAACCTACACCTGAAAGCGTAGGTAACATATCAAATTGGTAGAAGGATTGCTGAGAACCATGGGCTTCCTCTAAAAAATTATTATCCATATCATAAATTTTAACATGCCATTCATCATCAGAACCCATAGCTGCTGTTTGAGCACGACCAGTCATACTAATAAAAATCTCTTGATTATCAAATCCTGGAACCTCTACTTGCTGATATAAATAATTATCTTCCATTGAACTACCTTCATCCATACTTAATCCAACCCCATAATAAGGATTAGGTTCCCAAACCACTAGATCATCACCATGCACATTCCAACCAGCAGGCACCCCATCTTCCCACTCTGAAAAATCACCATTTTCTATATTTATTTCAAAAGGATCAACAGGTATCTGTCCATGAATAATAGTCTGATTAGTTATTACAAGTGGATCGTAACTTAAACCATCACAATTATCTAAACCAAAATTATAATTATTAAACACTAATTCAGGATTATATTCAGAAGCTTCACTGTTTTTTTCAAGTTGAATATTATCAACCCAAACTTCAGATGATTCACTAGTAGTTAACAACCTTATTTTTGCAAAGTCAACATTCTCATTAGTTGTAAAATAACAGTCTCCTCTTTCATATTGATCATTTGTGGCAATATGTAAATCAACATTTTGAGGATGATTACCATAACCAAGAATACAATTTGTTCCACTTCCAAGTGCAGCAGCAGTACTACTATCACCACAATCACCAGAAGAATCACATAAACTAATCATTATCCTAGCAGTTGCACTAGTACCACCAGCCTTTTTAGCAAAAGCAGAAATAGTATACAATGTTCCTGGCTCTAACGGAACATTCAGCTGATGAACATCCCATGCATATGTATTTTTTACAGCAGCACTTCCCCCAACACCTTCAGTAGAAGAATATCCAGTTCCTGCAGAGTTCCAACCATCAGGAATACCCTCACCATTATTATCAATCTCAAAACCAGAATTAGAAACAATATTCTCAGCACCAAAACCAGTTGCAGAAATCAACCTATTATAATCATCATAGTAAAAATTACTTATTAAATCATTTGCACCTTGTATTTTTGTAACTCTTCCAATATTATCGTAGAAACTTCTTACTTGCCTTGCTTCATCAGGAGTTATTTGATTATCATTATTTTCATCATGATAAACTTCAACACACGTCGGATAAAGACCTTCCTTCAAATCACCATAAATATTACTATAAAGGATTCCATCATCAGTACAATCATAACCAGAGTCATAACAACATTCCCCTTGCTCATTTTCTGAATAGTAAGTTCTAATTATATTACCTTCTGCATCCTGTAGAACAAGCGGTCTAAAAAAATTATCAAAAAATACATTCTCTGAGATAAGTTCAAATTCAATTAGTACTACCTCACCATCTTCATTCTCATCATTCCAAATATATGATTTTATCGGAACATGAACATAACCAACACTACCACCCATATCAGGTTCACCAAATTCAACAAAAGATGCAGAAACAACATCCTCTTGCCCATCAATAATTTCAGTCATAGAAACAGCATCCAAAACATGATATGCATCTTTGTTAAGTGAATTCTCAGATACAACAGAATTATAACTACCATCACTAAAAAGATAAATATTTTTAGAAATTAATTGATCTGTCGGAACAGAATTAGTTGTTTTTTCTTCCATTGTTAACCCATAATCAGAATCATATTCATACTCAACAGTAGAAGTCAAGTTATCCTGTATTGTTGTTATTGAATCTATTTGAGACCCACCAACAAATAATCTACCTCTATTAAAATTTACATCTTCAGAAAAAATATATTCTTGATTAACTTGAGAAATAAGTTCTAAATCAGAATCATAACTATTTGTTTCATAATTAATTCCATATTGGTATGCTTTAATATCTTTATTCATTCCAACATCTACCTCTAACAAATCACATTCTTTATTATTATTCCAATCAGCACAAGGTTTTGTGTTTGCAAACTCATTAGTATTCTCTAAACCAGCATAAGTAACATCTTCATTAGCAGGATTACTCCAATCTTGCGCACCACCATAAATAAGAGTACAAGCTTCATAAGGAGGATTAATCCAATCTATAGTATCCCATTCAAAAGCCTCACCACCAGCATCACAATCAAATAAACCATAGTCATCTCCCATTCTAAGCCCATCTTTAACAAACAATCTCCAATCAATAGTGGCATATAAATAAGAATGATCGTCAACCCAATCCTCAACTACATCTTTTTCACAAAAGATTAACATATCTCCAGGATCACCACAACAAGCATCAGCTGTATTTGGAGGATCATTTATAAGGGGATAAAGTTCTTTAAAAACTACAGAACCACAATAAGGTGGACCTTCTCCACCATAACCAGGGCAGGGATCATCAATTAAAGGAAAACCATTAACCTCATCAAAATCATGTTGAAGAAAAATCCAATTCTCACAATTGCCATAAACATTCTTACCACTCCTTGATCTAATAAAAAACAAAAAACCAGGTTCTTTAGATTGAACAAGATAAGGGATACCTTCTTCAAGAATAAGATTATTTACATCATCAGAATCAATTCCTTCTTCTATAACAAAATCAGCACCAATTGGTAATTCATTACAACTATTAATACCCCCAATACAAGGATCTCCATTATTATTTGAAGAAGTTCCATAATCACCAAGAAGATAATTGTGGAAAAGGTTATTTGACACATACTTTCCTTCTGCAGGATACATTAATGGGGTTGTATATTTATGTTCAGTAACTCCATAAGGGAATAAAGTTGAACCATCATCAAAATAAGTTAAAACACGAGAATACATAACTGAAGGAATCCCTCCCTTGATTAAAGAGTCTTCAGTAGAAGAAAAGGTTTTCCTAAACCCTGCAGAATAAATTGGAAAATCAGGTTCACCCAAAGCAACACCAGAACTATCTCCTCCAATATTTATATTATCAACACCAGAGATTTCATCATCTAAATCAGAAAGCATAATCTCTCCAATTGCTTTATTAGTATATGCATAACCTTTTTTATAACAATCACCAAGCCCATCACAATATTCAACAGATTTAACTCTTATACCCCCACCAAAGTGACTATCTTCTTCTTGTACCGGTCCCATAGGATCAGAATAATAATCATTTAAATGAACATATCTATCAGGTTCATATTCCCATTCTACTGTTCCACCAGTTGGCCAATTAACTTTTGTTAAAGACCAAGCATCAGCACGAGAAATATAATCATCACTAAAATCATACAACCCCGCATGATTATGAACATTTATAGGAACTTGATCATAAAAAGGATAACCCCATCTATCATATGCATCCCTAACATAAGGAGGATTTTTATTATCTTCAAAATTACTACCAAAAATATAACTATCTCCTTGACTAAGATAAAAAGCTAATCTTTCTGGAGGCATTTGGTTTATAGTTGTTCCAACTGTATTTCCAGGACCATTTCCATTAGCATATTGAAACTCTGTAGAAGGATCTGGATTCCATTGAGTACATACTCCTCCATTGTTTCTATCACCACAAACAAAATGAGTTATACTTTTCAAAGTTAATCTTCCACAATCATCCCAATTATCCATTGAACAATCCTCGTTTGCAAATAACTCATTATCAGGAGCACCATAAGCTAAGCTATGGTCATATTCAAATTCATATTTTTCTAAATCAATCCAATCACCAACACCAATACCATTTCTTTTTTGTAATATTATCTTATCTAATTTTGGAGCATGATCTATATCTCCATTAGGATCATAAGCTTCAGCACCATCCTTTCTATCCCAACCAACAACAAATTTAACTCTATGAGAGTAAGTCTCAATAGAATCAATATACTTAAAAGTTCTAAATGATCTGCTTATAGATTTTTGACCACCAGAAGTCACATCATAATCATCATCTAAATCATAATAAACTCCAGATGTTTTTGTTCTCTGAGAATTTGAAACTGTAAAAACATTATTACTTAAATCAGGTGTACCTGAAGGACAACCTTCACTAGTTTCCAAATCACAATAATTAAATTTTACCCAAGAGCCATAATCTCCAGAATCCAGCTCACTATTACCATTTTTATCAATAAAATTTGGACCAACAAGATGAGTAATCCCCCAAGAAGTTACATAATCCTCTAAGAACTTTGTCTGAATTCCATATAAATCATCATTATCGTCTTTATATAAATTTACAGGTGTGTTGGTTGTTATTCCTCCAGGATATAAACTAGTCCAAGTTGAAAGAGAATAATCACCAGTATTTCCTCCAGAGCCAGCATAATTAAAATCAAAATTAGGAATACTATCTGCTTTTTGTGTTTCAATTTCATCTTTAAAAAAATAATGATTTCCAGAAGCATCAACTAATTCAAATCCATCTAATTTAGAAAATTGAGTGCCTGCCCTAAATGCTATAGTTCTCAAAGCACCAGCATCAGTTATAATATTTCTTAGAGGACCATAATTCTCACCCAAATAAGAAGTAGTACCTGACACAACTTCTCCATTAAACCACAATTCACCAGAATAAGTATTTGGAACAAAAGAAAGAGCATCATTCCCAGCAACTGGTCTTAAAAAAGATATTGGACCAGAATAAGCAGAAGAACTTACAAAATAACTATCAGGACTAAAAATATCAATATTATTATTAATATCTGGGTCAAGTATAGCAGCAGTAGCATCCATAAAACCATCAACCTTAACTGTTCCTGCACCCCCATCTTTTAGTTGAAGAACATTTTTATAAGCTTTAGTTTGTCTCACCAGTTCATCCATATTTGCCACACCCTCAACCCAATTTGACAACTCCGTAAACCCAGCAAAAGCCAAACCTAGAATACTTGATGAAGTAGCAACACTACGACCCATAATTCTTTTTTGAGCTAGTTTAATCTGCTTAATTTGATTATTAAAGTTAGTTGTTGGATATCTTGCAGGAGCTTTACTATATACAAAATAATTATCAATATCAGCAGTATAATAAGCATCATCTGGAATATTATTCATAGTTCTAGTAATAGAATCAACACCCAAGTTCCAACCAAGACCAACCCAAGATGCATGTTGATCAAGTTTTATTCCTGCTTGATATGAAAGAACAATAGGATATGCAGGACCACCAGGCTGGGGAACACTAAACAAAGGTATACTCAAAGCCATATCCCCTGTTGCTAAATCAACATTACCTGCAGAATCATATGTCCCAAATGCATAAGACGTGGGTGCACCTGCATCTGATTGAGATGGAAATATACTAAAAACAAGAACAAACATTATAATTAATGCAGAAATTTTTATACCATACTTAGAAATAGTTTTACCTTTAGTTTGAATCATATTTAACACCCTCACATATGCAATTTATATTGAAATACTATAAAATAGTATATATATGCAATTTAGGAAGACTTATTTATATATTTTGTTTAAATATCGACAACATAGTCAATTCTAGGTATTCTAAGGAATAAATAAGTTCAAACCAAAACATTTATATATAAATAATTATACACCTACATAATAAACTATACAAGTGTATAAAAAAATGAACAACCAAGAAAAAATACTAGAACAATTCTTTCTTTATCCCACAAGAAAGTTTCATATAAGAGAATTAGCAAAATTAGTAAAACTAAATCCTAACACAATAATAAATATAAGCAACAAACTAATAAAAAAGAAACTAATTATAAGAAAAAAATCAAAACCCCTTGTCTACTTATATGCAAACTCAGAACACAAGAATTTCATAATCAATAAAAAACTATATAATATAAAAAAACTCTATTCAACAGAAATTGTCGATTATCTTATTGAATTTTATAATGCTCCTGAAGCAATTGTTGTTATTGGTTCATATGCTAGGGGGGAAGATCATGAAAAAAGCGATGTAGATATTATAATTATTACAAATAGTAACAAAATTCCGAAAACTTTAGAATATTCACGAAAGATAGCCAGAAAAATTCATATACTTGCATTAAATTATAAAGATATGAGCAAGGAGTTTTATATAAATCTAATTAATGGAATAAAACTTAATGGTTATATAAGAGAAAAATGAAAGATTTTGATTTTTATGTAAAAAAGAAAGATGTTAGAAAAGTTTCAATAGATCCTGCCTTGGCAAAATCATTAAAAAATGACTCTAATGAAAGAGCTAAAAAACTATTTTCACTAGATATAAACAATTATGAAAAAATAATTTTTGAAGGAATTTATGACTGTTTAAGAGAAATTGCAGATTCAATACTTGTACTAGATGGATATAAATCATATTCACATGAAGCATCAATCTCATACTTATCAAAATATGGTTTTTCATATGAGTTTGTTGCTGAATTTGACTCATTTAGATTTAGAAGAAATGGATCTAAATATTATGGTAAGAAAATAACAAAACAGGACACTAAAAAAATACTAAACTTTTATAAAAAGTATAAAAGCAAGTTAATAAAGATTATTAATAGAAAATTAAACTAAAAATATATAATATCAAAGAATAGGAGATAGAATATATGAAGAAAAAAAAGACTGTGAGAAAACCTAGTTCTAGAACTAAATGGACAAAAAAAGATACTGGTAGAATTATTAAGGATATTAAATCTTTGAAAATTCAAGGTGCAACTAATGTTGCAAAAGCTGCACTTCGAGTTCTGCATAATGAGTATCTTCAAAACAAAGATCCTGCACACATCAACGAAATTATAAATAAGCTTCACAGAACAAGAGCAACTGAACCTATGATGAGAAACGCTCTAAAGTACTATCTTCATCTTGTTAAAAAAAGAGGAGAAACTCCTACACAAGCATTTAAAAAAATATTAAATTATTTTGAATACTCAAAAAGAAAGATTGCTTATTTTGGTTCTCAATTAATAAAAAATGGAAAAACGTATTTTACCCATTGTCATTCTAGCGATGTTATGATTGTATTTAAAAAAGCAAGAGAACACAAATTATTTAGAGTTTTTAATACTGAAACCAGACCTTTATTCCAAGGGAGAATAACTGCAAAAGAACTAAGTAAAGCAGGAATACCTGTTGTTCATTTTCCAGATAGCGGTGCAAGAATTGCTCTAAAAGAATGCCAATCTATGTTTATTGGCTGTGATGCTATAACAGCAAAAGCAGAAGCTTATAATAAGATTGGAAGTGAAATGTTTGCAGAAATAGCAAGATCTCAAAGAAAAAAAGTCTATATCTGCACAAATTCATGGAAACTTGACCCATATACTTTCTTTGGTTTTGATGAACAAATAGAAAAAAGACATGAAAAAGAGATTTGGAAAAATCCTCCAAGAGGAGTTATAATTACAAATTATGCATTTGAAAAAATAAAACCAACTAAAATAACTGCCATAATCAGTGAATTTGGTATTTTAACACCAAAACAATTTGTTCAAACAGCAAAAAGAAGAAATAAATGGATGTTTGA